>CAYNOQ010000048.1:5455-13413 GCA_964398855.1 uncultured Mariniphaga sp.
CACCTATCCTCCTCTTTCCCTCTTTCGATGTGAAGGTTAGGTTAAGGGAAATACAATAACAAATCGCGTGGTTTATATATCGGTAAAAAATTGGTAAAATTTGCAATATCACTACAAATTGATTTTAAAAAGATGAAAAGTATAAACAGAACAAAAAATTGGTCTGCAACCATATTGTTTACGATTGTTGTTTTCTTGATTGCCTCCTGCGGTGGTGGAAGCAGAGAAAAAAAAGGAGACGGACAGGGTGCCGGCTCCGCCGAAATGGCAAATCATCCCGGAAGAAAGGTTTACCAGTCGGTTTGCGTTGCCTGCCACATGGCTGACGGCTCCGGTATTCCATCCATGTATCCTCCGCTCATTCAGACGGAAATGGTTTTGAAAGACAAGGAAAAGCTGATTGATATTACGCTGAACGGACTGAGCGGCAAGATTGAAGTGAACGGAAAAACGTATAACAACATTATGCCGCCTCACTCACATTTGAGCGACAAACAGATTGCCGATGTGCTCACCTATGTCAGAAAAAGTTTCGGAAACAATGCATCAGAAGTTACTGTGGAAGAGGTGCAGAAAGTGAGAAACAAATGACTGGAATTTGATATCCGGATTTATTCAATTTTTACCGTTGTCCGGCGGTTCATCCGGCGTCCTTCGGGCGTTTCGTTTTCGGCAACGGGTTGTTTTTCGCCAAACCCTTTCCAGCTCAGCCGGGTCTTGTCGATTTTGTTTTCCACAAGATATTCAACTACGGAGTGCGCACGCTTTTCCGAAAGCTCAAGATTTTTGGCTTCATTTCCGGTGTTGTCCGTATGCCCCTGAATTTCAACTTTAAGTGAAGGATTATCTTTCAGGAAACCGGCAAGTTTTTGCAATTCCGGTTCTGAGTCGGGTAAAATTCGGAACGAATCGGTTTCAAAATAGATGTTGTAAAGGTGCATCTCCGCGCCGGCAATAACAGGAGTGAGACCGATTTTTAGCTGATATGGATTGTAAATTTCCCTTGACTCATGCAAATCGAAAGCGCCGGAATAAAAGAGGTACCCCTTTTTTTCGACGGAAAACGAATAGTTGCTGCCAACGGGCAGACAGAGCAGTAGCTCTCCGCCGGCATTTGTCGTTTCTGTTTGCCATTTTTCGTTTTTTTCGGAAAGATTTACCAGCTCAACTTTTGATTGAACCGGATTCCCTGACTGCATATCAAAAACCTGCGCACTGACGTAAGTTGCGGGGTGGGGGCGAATGGATTCATCCAAACGAAATGAAAAAATGTCAATTCCGGAGAGCGAATCGCGCTGCGATGAAAAAAAAGCGGTAAGCCCGTCGGCGCTGATGTGCAATCCCTGTTCATCGCTCACGGTGTTAAGCGGATAGCCAAGATTTACCGGTGCGGAAAAAAGCGTGTCATCAATAATTTCAGACATGAACATGTCGAAACTGCCCATACCGGTGTGGTAATCGGATGCGAAGTAGAAATTTCTGTTTCCGGGATGAACGAACGGTGAAGTTTCATCTCCGGGAGTGTTGATGCTGTCGCCGAGATTGTGGGGTTCACCCCATTTTATTTTTCCGTTTTGATTAATTTCCTGTAATTCAACTCTCCAGATATCTTTTTTCCCCTTTCCTCCCGGACGGTTGCTTGAAAAATAGAGAAAACGTCCGTCTGAAGAAATTGATGGCTGTGCTTCCCAACCCGGTGTGTTGACCGGTTTTCCGGCATTGACGGGCGTACTCCAGACGCCATTTTTTCTGATGGAGTAGTAAATATCGCAACTGCCCAAACCGGATGGTCTGTTGCAGGCGGTGAAAAAAAGCAGGTTCCCGTTGGCGGAAATACATTGTGCGCCTTCGTTTTCGGGCGTGTTGATTTCTGTTAACGGCGTTGCTTTTTCCCAGCCATCTTCTCCCATTTGCGAAACAAAAAAGTCTTCCTGTGGCAGTTGTCCCGGACTTTTCACCAATCTGGTGAAAAAAAGTGTTTTTTGGTCAATGCTCAAACTGGGCCAATATTCATCGTTCAGCGAGTTTACCGTATTTGGCAGGCGCTCGGGTGAAAAATCCAACGGATTTTTTATGGCTTCCATGGCAAAGCGGCAGCTTTCAATTTTCCTTTCCGTGCGGGTAGCCTGCTCCGTTCCCGGTTTAAACATTTTCAGGTACTCTTCGTAATATTCAAGTGCTTCTTCATATTTTTCCTGTGCATACAGCGCTTCGCCCAATCTGAAACTAATCAGCGGCATCGAGGATAACTCCCGGGCTTTCTGCAGATGAAAAACTTCCTGCGAAACATCACCCGTTTCGTGAAAAATTTCTGCCAACAACAATCTGGCTTCTAAATATTCCGGTGAGCTTTTCAAAATCTGTTGACACAAACCGGCAGCATCGGAATAGTTTTGCATGGAATAGCGCTGTTTTGCCTGCTCAAACAACCGCTGTTCTTTTCTGCCCGGCTGCGGAAAAGCAGTAGCCGAAATCAGCAAAAGCAACAGCAAAATTAATCCTGAGCGCTTGAAACATATTCTTTTGAAGCAATTCATTTCTATAATTTATTTTCTCAAAAATCAAGCTATTTTTTCAAATAAATAATTTTCACGGAGGTTTGTATATTGTAATTGTTTTTTTTTATTTTGCCTTTGTAAACTATTAAAAATTAATTGTCTTATTTTTTGGATGAACATTGTAAGATGAAACGGAAAGTAAACAAAAAAAAATCTAACGAGTTTGATGATTTTGAAGGCAGGCAAAAAAAATCCGCTTCAAAAAGAGACAAAAGCTCAAAAAGGAAACTCACCATCTATGATGAATTCGATGATGAAGATCTGGATGATTACTCATCAGTTTATGATGATTTTGATGAAGATGACGACTTTTAAATCCTGAGCCATAGAATATCCCAATTTACATATTTAACATTTCAGTCTCCGCCGGGAGATCTGTTTTGATTATTTAGGGATAAATGCTTCTTTACCCGGATATCTGAATTTTGCCTTTGCAATTTTCTCCGGATAACAGAAGTATTCCGTTGTTGCTGTGGCGCAAATCTGCCCTTCACCATCAGCTAAGGTGCATTCAATGTGTGCACGCGGCTCATCAAATGCAATTAGTTTTGCCCTGATCGAAATTTCACCCCTTGAAATATATACCGGCTTAATGTAAGTTGTGTTCAGCCGGGCAGTTACGCCCGATGTTTTCAGCTGAACAAAAACTAACCAGGCAGCGGCTTCATCCATCAGTGCAGCCTGAATTCCGCCGTGCAATACACCTGTCCAGCCTTCAAAATCTTTTTTGGGTTGCCACTTTGCCACAAGTTCTTCGCCATCTAACCAGAAATTGAGTTGCAAACCAAATTCATTGGCGGGAGAGCAGCCAAAACAGTTGTATTCTTCTGTTCCGGCTGCATGTGCAAAAGGATTTATGATTTTTTTCAATTAATCAGAATTTTTCTTGAACTCATTTTTCGTTAATTATTACCCAAAATAAGCGGTAGCCCATCTTTCCCGCTGCCGACAACAACAACTTTTGAGTTTGGAGAATTTGCCAGTTCAAGCGTAGCTTCAATCCCGCGCAACTGCAAAATTTTGTCGGTCAGGCTGGCATTGATAATCTGATTGTATTTAGCCTTACCTTCAGCTTCAATACGCATACGTTCGGCTTCCGATTCTTCCCTTCTCAGCTTAAATTCGTAGGAAAGGGCTTCCTGCTCGGTTTTTAGCTTGTTTTCAATGGCATCCTTAATTTGTGGTGGCAGATTGATGGAGCGAATGAGCAGGGCGCGCATTTCAATATAATTATCGCCAAGTATTTCACGGGTTTCATCCTTAATTGTTCTTTCCACCTCAGCGCGTTTGGTGGAGTAAATTTCCTCGGCAGAGTAACGCCCCGAAACCTGCCGCACAGTAGAGCGGACTTCCGGAATAACTAACACGTTGACATAGTTGGCGCCAAATTTTTGGTGTAGAAATCCTATTTCGGAATAATCTACGTTGAAACGAACCGTAATTTCAATATTCAGCGACAGTCCGTTGCGATCGAGCACCTCCATGGTCTCTTCGCGCTGCTGTTCCCGCACCGGATAGATATACAACCGGTTCCACGGTGCAATGACGTGAAAACCTTCTCCGTAAATGTTTTCTGTATCAAGTCCCGAAGTGTATGGGCGGAAAACTACGCCGCGCTCGCCGGCTTCAATGATGAAAAACATGCGCCCGCCGAAAAGTACCAGCACAATTAAAGCGACCACAATTACAACAACATAAGATGTTTTAAAATTAAATTTCATTTTTTATGACTTTAAAATATTAATGCAAAATATCAAGCTCAAAGGTCAGAATTTTCGTTTTTGTGAAAACTGCAAAGTTATTGAATTCGTGCAAATGATGCCTCACTACCAAAATATTTATAAAATAATCCGGGTTTTATACGCCGTAAAGTTGCTGAAATTTCGATTTGACCATTCATTTAAGAGCATATTTTGTCCGCTTCCTCCTTTAAATTTATTTACTTTTGAACTCCAAAATCACTTTGCGTACAGATTATGAAGAAAACAGCTCTCTTTTTTCTGCTTCTATTTCCGCTGCTGACATTTTCTCAGGACTTTTTCAGAGAAGCGTTCGATTCCGGGAAAAACTATATTTTACTTGCAAATCCAACTGTTGACAATATTGAAACAGTAGATTTTCTCGTTAAAAGCAAGTTGTTGAAACTCAATCTGAAAAGACAATTTTTGTTGGAGTTTACTATGAAAAGCAACAATATGATTTCAGGAAAACAGCAGAATTTATCCAAGAAAATAATCTGTCACAATTCAGACTGCATGAATTCAGAGGGGATTTAGAAGAGAAAAATCTATTCGACACAAATCTTTTTAGGAAGGAATTTGAGTCTGTTTTTCAGAACTCCACTGCTGTTTTCTTTTTTGGCGGGCCCGATATTCCGCCTTCTGTTTACGGCGAAGACAATACCCGGTCAGTGGTTACTGACCCGCAAAGGCATTTTTTTGAAACAACTTTTCTTTTTCACCTGTTGGGCAGTTACAGAAATGATGATTTTATGCCGTTTTTGGAAACAAACCCGAAATATTTCGTTACAGGTTTTTGCCTGGGCATGCAAACCATGAATGTTGCCACAGGCGGAACGCTCATACAGGATATTCCTTCGGAAATTTATGATGCGCCAACAGACGAAGACGCACTGAAACTCGACAGGGAAAATCTTCACCGAAACTATTGGGGGAAATTTTCAGATGATTCACAATTGATGCGCGTAAATTTTCATACCATACAGTTTGCAATTGCCAAAAATCCTTTTTTTACTCAAAAAGTTAAAGCCGGAAGAAATCTCAATCCGCTGGTTTTGAGTAATCACCATCAGGCAGCAGAAAAAATCGGGAAGGGATTTGAAGTAACGGCACTGTCAGCCGACGGTAAAATTGTGGAAGGTATTGCACACACAAAATACCCGAATGTTTTTGCGGTACAGTTTCATCCTGAAGCGCCTGCACTGTATGAAAACCGGGCAAAGGTTAAATTCCATCCGGAAGATGAAGCTGTCACGTATTATGAGATTCTTGGCAGGGAAAACCTGAAATTCCATAAAAAATATTGGAAATTTATCTCCAAATCGCTGCAAAAGTCGGCGAAGAGGAAATGATGTTTATTCGCAGCGAAATTGCTCCAAATCTGTTAACTTATAGCCCCAATATGTTTTAAGTCTGCCTGTTCTCCAATCTTCTTTTATATTTTTGCAGTCGCAAAAAATTAGCAATCGTATGTCATTTCAACAAGAGATAAACCGCCGGAGAACATTTGGAATTGTGAGTCACCCTGATGCGGGAAAAACCACGTTAACCGAAAAGTTACTGCTTTTTGGCGGCGCTATTCGTGTTGCCGGAGCGGTAAAAAGCAACAAAATTAAAAAAACAGCCACTTCCGATTTCATGGAAATCGAACGCCAGCGCGGTATTTCGGTAGCTACTTCGGTAATGGGTTTTGAATATAACGGATACAAGGTAAACATTCTCGACACTCCCGGGCATCAGGATTTTCAGGAAGACACTTTCCGCACGCTCACTGCCGTTGACAGTGTAATTATTGTCATTGACGCAGCAAAAGGAGTTGAGCCGCAAACCGAAAAGCTGATGCAGGTTTGCCGGATGCGCAAAACGCCGGTCATGGTTTTTATCAACAAGCTCGACCGACCGGCACAGGACCCCTTTATGATATTGGATGAGATTGAAGATCATCTGAAAATAAAAGTGCGTCCGCTGAGCTGGCCCATCGGTAACGGACCGGGATTCCGGGGTGTTTACAGCATCTATTCCAAAAGTCTGAAACTGTTTGACCCAAATATTCGGGAGATTGAGAAAGGGATTGATTTTGATGATGTTTCAAACCCGGAATTGGAGACTTTCATAGGCGGTGAAGCGCAAACCCTGCGCGACGATATTGAATTAGTGGAAGGAATTTATTCTGAATTTGACCGCAATGAATACCTGGAAGGCAATCTTGCACCGGTATTTTTTGGAAGTGCACTCTACAACTTTGGTGTTCAGGAGCTGCTTCATGCTTTTCTTGAGATTGCACCGCCACCGCAACCATCTGAAGCTGAAGAAAGGGTTGTTCTGCCCGAAGAATCCGGTTTTTCCGGCTTTGTTTTTAAAATTCATGCCAATATCGACCCCAATCACCGCAGCCGGATTGCCTTTGTGAAAATATGTTCCGGCAGGTTTGAGCGCAACTTTACCTACAAGCATATCCGCTCGGGGAAAACCATGCGGTTTACCAGTCCGACAGCCTTTATGGCAGAGCAAAAGGAAGTTGTTGAAGAGGCTTTTCCCGGAGATATTATCGGCGTACCCGACAACGGCAGTCTGATTATCGGCGACACGATTACAAGTGGTGAAGAGATTCATTTCAAGGGGATTCCAAGCTTTTCTCCAGAATTGTTCCGCTATATCGAAAATGCCGATCCCATGAAGTCAAAACAGCTGAACAAAGGCATTGACCACCTGACTGATGAAGGTGTGGCACAGCTGTTTACCAGCGCTTTCAACGGCAGGAAAATCATTGGAACTGTGGGGCAGCTTCAGTTTGAAGTGATACAGTTTCGGTTGGAGCATGAATACAATGCCAAATGCCGCTTTGAGCCGATGCAGATGTACAAAGCCTGCTGGATTGAATCAGATAATAAACCGATGTTGGACGAGTTTAAAAAACGAAAATTCCAGAGAATGGCTAAGGATAAGCTGGGGCGCGACGTGTTTATGGCTGATTCGCAGTTTATTCTGCAAATGGCTCAGGATGAGTTCAAAGATATCCGGTTTCACTTTACTTCGGAATTTTAGCTATTTTTGAATAAATACTTGAAAAATGATACTTGCAAATACTTTTTTTGATACTTCTTTCTACACCTATTTTCTTTTGCCTTTTCTGATTTTTCTCTCCAGAATCATGGACGTAACCATTGGCACCATTCGTATAGTGATGGTTTCCAAAGGACAAAAAGTGTGGGCGCCGGTGCTCGGCTTTTTTGAAGTGCTGATTTGGCTGCTGGCTATTTCACGAATTTTTGAGAATTTGGATAACTGGATGTGTTATTTCGCTTATGCGGCAGGGTTTGCGGCAGGCAACTACATCGGACTGCGGCTTGAAGAGCGCCTTGCCATGGGAATTGTGAAAATTCAGATTTTTGCCCGCAAAAGCCCGGAAGAGCTTATTTTGAATCTTAAAAATGCCGGCTATGGCATCACGCATCATCAGGCGATGGGCGGTAGTGAAAATGTCAGCATTATCTACAGCATCATCAAACGAACTGAAGTCCATCAGGTGGAAGATATAATCAAAGCCACCAATCCCAAGGCATTCTACTCCGTTGAAGATGTGAAGTCGGTAACTCACGGAATTTTTCCGGTGAAAACAAGCGAACGCCGCTGGCGAAGCGGGAAGTAGGGGAGAGAATTG
>CAYNOQ010000048.1:13513-18569 GCA_964398855.1 uncultured Mariniphaga sp.
AAACAGAACGCTGATACCACTGATGAACTAAATTCCCTAAGTAACTCAACACAAATACAACTTTTCGGCTGAAATTTTCCATGGAAAAATTGAGCAAAATCTGAAAAAATGATAACCTTTGCAAAAATGCAATTCGGGTATATTTAAACATAAAACATTTTAGCGATGAAACGGACAATTTCTACAATGATTATTTTGATGGCTCTGGTATTGACAACCGTGAATGCCGGATGCCAGAAGGTGAACAAACTGACCAAGGAAGAGAAAAATACCGGATGGGTTCTTCTTTTCAACGGAAAAAACTTTGACGGCTGGCGTGCCTGCAACGGCGATGCCATGCCCGCCAACTGGACAATTGAAGACAATGCAATGAAAGTATTTTTGGGCGAAGGGAAAAAACCGGGGCAGGGCGCCGGCGGCGATATTCTTTTTGGCGACAAGGTTTTTGAAAACTTTGAACTTTCCATCGACTGGAAAGCCGGTGAAATGGCAAATTCAGGAATTTTCTACAACATCCGCGAAGTGCCCGGAAAACCCATCTATTATGCGGCTCCTGAAGTGCAGGTGCTTGATAATGAAAAGGCTACCGACAATAAGATTGACAGTCATCTTGCCGGTTCGCTCTATGACATGCTGCCGGCAGACCCCGAAACCGTTAATCCTGCAGGAGAATGGAACACCGTGGTCATTCGTGTGAAGGATGGAAACGTAACGCACACCATGAACGGCACCGAAGTGGTGAAATATACCCTTTGGACGCCCGAATGGGATCAGCTTGTGGAAAACAGCAAGTTCAAAAATTTTCCGGGATTTACCGAAGGCATTTCAAAGGAAGGCTATATCGGACTTCAGGATCACGGATATTCCGTATGGTTCAGGAATATCAAAATCAGGGAGCTTTAGTTTCCGAAATATTTAAATTTTGCCAATCCCCACTTTTGCAGTCTGAACTGGAATGACGTTTTAATTACGCCAAGTCCGTAGATTGTGCTGTTTTTCAGGTTGATGCTTGATGCATCATCAAAATATTTGGTGGGACAGGTTATCTCTGCAATTTCATATCCGGCATACCATATTTGAGCAAGCATCTGATTGTCAAATACAAAGTTGTCAGAGTTTACGTTGTAGTTTACCCGTTCAAGAACTTCCCGCGTAAATGCGCGGTAGCCGGTGTGGTATTCCGAAAGTTTGGCATTCATTACAAAATTCTGCAAAAAGGTAAGTCCCCGGTTGGCAATGTATTTAATGATTGGCATGCCTCCTTTCAGCGCACCTTTCCCCAAAATCCTGGAACCTAAAACAACGTGATATAAATCGCTGGCAAGCAGATTTGCCATTGCCGGAATCAGTTTTGGCGTGTATTGATAATCGGGATGGAGCATGATGACAATGTCGGCGCCAATTTCGAGCGCCTTATTGTAGCACGATTTCTGATTTCCGCCATATCCCCTGTTTTTTTCATGCTCGATTATGTGTTTGATACCTAACTTTCTTGCCACATCAACCGTGTCGTCCTTGCTCAGGTCGTCAACCAAAATAACATCGTCCACAATGTTAAAATCTATTTCGTGGTAGGTTATTTCCAACGTTTTTGAAGCGTTATACGCCGGAAGCACAACCACCACTTTTCTGCCATTAATCATTCGTTTTCTATTTGCGGGCTAAAATTAGAAAGAAAAAGGGAAAGCCCATTCAGAAATGTGATTTGTTAAGATTGCCCAAAAGTTGAATGAAATTCGTCTTTTATTCGCGCTCCTCATCTTCCAGCTTTGACTCAAACTTTTTAACAGCCCATGACACTGCAAACCAGGAGACGGCAATTAAAAGCGGCCAGCTGAGCATCCAGAGAATCGGTATTGTGTACATATTTCAGATATTTTCAAATTAATAACGGGTTGTCGGGCAGATTTTGCCGGAAAACAATTTTAATAAACATGCGATTCTTCATTTAACTCCTTATCAGTTATTTTTTTGCGGTTCATCACTTTCCAGAAATAGTAGATGTAGGCAAACACAAACGGAACCAGCAGCGAGACATAGCTCATGGTTTTGAGCGTATAATGGCTCGAAGAAGCATTCTGTATCGTCAACGACGACTGTAAATCGGCAGTTGAAGGATAGAAAGCCGTATTGTTAAAACCTGCAATGATAAAGAGTGCAAAAACGGTTAAAACGATACCCGGACCGGAGATGATAAAGCCCTTTTTCCCATCGAAAAAGAGGGTGGAAATCAATCCCCAGAGCACCGCTGCCACTCCCGCAAGAAAGATTATCAAGACCAAAGGCATTTGCAGCAGATTGTTCAGGTATTTATAGCTCTCCATAGTAACCACACCGGTTTCAGGATTCACAGCAAATCCGTCTTTCAGCAGCAGTCTGACTACGAAATAGAGAAAAAACAGCAGGAAAATAACAGTATTGTAAAGCAGATGTTTTTTCGATCGCGACACAATCGCGTTATTGTCAATTGTATATATAAAATAGAGCAATCCCGAAATTCTTGCCAAAAAGAAAATGGCAAGTCCTAATGATACATTGTGAAATGTGAGAACCGCTTCTAATCCGCGTGCCGGATTCTGCCAGATTACCTGATTCAGCGCATTGAGTGAAAATTCGGCACCGTTGAAGAAGGTACCCACGGCTGTTCCAATCAGAATGGTGCCTAACAATCCGTTGACAAACAGGAAAATCTCATAGGTTTTGGCGCCTAAAAAATTTGCCGGTTTCTTTCTGAATTCGTAAGCTACCGCCTGAATGATGAAAGCAACTAAAATAATCATCCAAACCCAGTAGGCGCCGCCGAAACTGGTGGCATAGAACAGCGGGAAAGATGCAAAAAAAGCACCGCCAAAAGTTACTAATGTGGTAAAGGTGATTTCCCATTTTCTTCCTAAAGAGTTCAGTATAAGTGATTTTTCGCTTTCTCTCTTTCCGATGGTAAATAGCAGTGTTTGCCCTCCCTGCACAAAAGTGAGAAAAACAAACAGTGCGGCAAGCAATGAAATAATTGCCCACCAGTAGTGTTGCAGCACAAGATGTGATAAATTTCCAAACATAAATTTTTCCTCCTTTTTTATTTTTTCGGACCGATTTTAATCTGCCTGAACATGATTTTCAGTTCGGCAATCAGCAATATTGTAAAAAGAACGACAAACAGCCAGAAAGTTGTTTTCACCGAACCGGTGCTTATTCTTGTAACTGCTGCCATTGTGGGCATCAGGTCCTGAACAACCCACGGCTGGCGACCAACTTCTGCCACAATCCAGCCTGCCTGCGATGCGATGTATGCTAACGGCACAGAAATGACGGCAAACCGGAGAAACCACCGCTTGTTTTCCATGGAACCCTTGATGACGAAGAAAAAGGAGAGCGCAAAAAGCAGCACAAACATCAATCCTAAGGCAACCATGATGTGAAAACTGTAGAAAGAGAGCGGAATATTGGGTATCAGATCGTTCACGTCTTCAAAAAAACCATACCCGAAATATTTGAAATACTCCTCCTGAAAATCATCGTTCGTGAACTCAGCTTGCAACATGCCGGCAAGCGTTTCATCACCTGCCTTTTTGGCTTCTTTATATTCATGCAGCTTTCCGATGGCTACCTTCCCCCTTTCAATTTTTTTGTCAGCAGACATGATTCCGTATTTCTCGTTTCCGTTGATCAGGTCGTTAATACCGGGAATAAATGCGCTCCAGTCTAAAAAAGCCATGAAAGAGAGAACGTTGGGAATTTCAATTTTTAGTGTAAAATCTTTCAGATTTTCATTCTCAGGATCGGTTTCCGAAGATGAAAAAAATCCGAGTGCCACTAATCCGGCGCCTTCCGTACCCTTATACAAGCCTTCAATAGCGGCAAATTTCATGGGCTGAATTTTTGCTATGGTGCGGGTGGAGTTGTCTCCGGTGCCCACCAGATAAAGCGATGAAATCAATCCGAAAACCGCCGCAACTAAAATACTTTTTCTTGCTAACTGCTGATCGCGTTTTTTCAGCAGAAACCAGGAAGAAACCCCGATTACAAATACCGACGCTAACACAAATCCTGAAGATGTTGCGTGAAGCCACTTGTCAACGGCAACCTGTGAAAAGAGAATTTCCCAGAAATTCTGCATTTCGTTGCGTGCGGTTTCAGGATTGAAAGCCATGCCAACCGGATTTTGCATCCAGCCGTTGGCTACCAAAATCCACAAAGCAGAAAGACTGGCACCTATGGCGGTCAGCCAGGTTGCCATCAGGTGAGTTTTCTTGCCCACTTTGTTCCATCCGAAAAACATTACGGCAATAAAGGTGGATTCCATAAAAAATGCAAGAATCCCTTCAATGGCAAGCGGAGCGCCAAAAATGTCGCCCACAAACCAGGAGTAGCTCGACCAGTTGGTGCCAAACTCAAATTCAAGAATGATTCCGGTGGCAACACCAATGGCAAAGTTAATCCCGAAAAGCGTCATCCAGAATTTGGTTATCCGCTTCCACTCTTCATTGCCGGTTTTCACATAAATGGTCTCCATGAAGGCAAGAATAAAAGTGATTCCTAAGGTGAGCGGCACAAATATCCAGTGATACATTGCCGTCAGGGCAAACTGCCCCCTTGACCAGTTAACTAACGATAAATCAGCTAATTCTACCATAATTACTTATTTGGTTCTGTTAATATTTCCAATACATAATCACTCCGCTGGCGGTCTGTTTCAAAGTTTGTTTTTAGAAAATTGGGGAAGAAAAATATTTTGAGAATGGCAAACATGATAAACAGCTTGATGAGTATAATCAGCCATACCTGCCTGCCCCAAAGGCTCATATTCCGAAATCCGCTGATATAAAAATGCCAGATCCGTTGGATGATAAATGGTTTTTTTTGCGACATAACGCAATAAATATAGATATTTTGATGAGAATAGCGGCACTTTTGCCGGAATATTTTTAGAAAATACTTTGTTTGATTTTTGACTTAGTGATTTTGCGGCATTTCAAAGACTATTCTGATAGCAGACCTGAAATTTATTCTTCAAAAACCTGCTTCATCGGACGACCTACCCACACCTGGGGTTGCTCTA
>CAYNOQ010000049.1:0-18499 GCA_964398855.1 uncultured Mariniphaga sp.
TCAATGTGCGATTCAATCATCAGACCATCCATGCCCATATCGAAAGCTTTTTGGGAAATTTCAAACAGATATTCGCGTTTGCCCGCAATGTGGCTGGGATCGCAAATGATGGGCAGGTTGGGCATCATCCGCCGCAGTTCGATGACGGTTTTCCAGTTGGGATAGTTGCGGTAGGCAGATTCCCGGAAAGGTGTAAATCCACGGTGAATAGCCACAATATTTTTGATTCCTGCCTGATAAATTCTCTCTATAGCGCCCATCCAGAGCTGCAAATCGGGGTTTACGGGATTTTTCACCATAACCACCATGTTGCTCCCTTTCACCACATCGGCAATTTCCTGAACAACAAACGGACTTGCCGTAGAGCGTGCACCAATCCAGACCACATCCAGTCCGGCTTTCATGGCTTCTTCGGTATGCAGTGCGTTTGCCACTTCCGTACCAATATAAAGTCCGGTTTCCTGCTTAATTGTCTGCATCCATTTCAAGCCGGCAGAACCTACTCCCTCAAACGAACCGGGACGGGTGCGGGGTTTCCAGACTCCGCCGCGGTAGATGAAAACACGCGGATCTTTTGCCAATAATTTTGCAGTTTTAAGAGCCTGTTCTTCGGTCTCCAGGCTGCATGGTCCCGCAATCAAAAGCGGATTGTTGATATGTGGCAGCCACTCTTTTATCGGATTAATTTCAAATTGCGTACTCATTGTTATTTCGTATAAAGTTTTACAATTGTTTCTTCATTTTTAATAAGGTGATGATTTTCACCATCTAAAATATTTCTGATTTTGTTGGCATTCAAAATGAGTTCTTCCAGTTTTTCAAACTCACTGTTTTTGATGCAATCGCGGAATTGCTGCAGGTGGTGGATATAAACATCGAGAGAGTTAACCACATAGTAATTGTTTTGTTCAAAAATCGGTTTCCACATGGAGCATGAGCTTTTGGCTAATCTGACCGTTGAGCGGAAACCCCCGCTGGCAAGGTCGAAGATGATGTTTCTATCCTGATTTGACTGCACCGCATTGGCTAATGCAAAAGCAGCGGCATGAGGCAGGTGGGATACAAATGCGGTGCTGTGGTCCTGTTCATCGGATGTCATGTAGGCGATGTTCATCCCAAGCGCCTGAAACATCTTTTCCACAAGCGCCAGATGCTGCGGACCGGAATCCTGCTGGTCGCAAATGATTGAGATTTTCCCTTTGAAAAGTTCATCAATGGCAGCAAAAGGACCCGAATCTTCCGTTCCCGACATAGGGTGAGCCGGAACAAACTGTTTTCTGCGGGGATGATTTTTCACTGAGTTGGTTAAAACTTTTTTCGTTGATCCCATATCGGTTACGGTTGTGCCTGAGCCGATTTTGTCGAGAACTGCCGGCAAAACCTCTATCTCTTTGTCAACCGGAACGGCAATAATAACCAGATCGGCTTCCTTAACGGCGTCATCAACAGACTCAACCCGGTCAACCAGTCCGATCTCAAGCGCCTGCCGTGCATGATTCTCATCTGCATCGGAACCCACTAACTCCGAAGCAAACTTTGTCCGGCGCAGGTCTTTTGCCAGCGAGCCGCCGATTAGTCCCAATCCAATAATTGTTATCTTCATTTTCTCAAGTTTTTTCAAAAAAAAAGTCCCGGAAACTCCGGGACCTCTCTGTAAAATATTCTCTTTTATAACAACACTCTACTGCCTGATCCCGATTTCAGAACCAAAATAAAAGAAGCAGTAAAAATAAGCATTGTTAATTATTGCATTCATTTTCTTACAATTTGAAAACAAAGATAAATGTTTATTTTCAATAGTGTATCATTTTTTTGAAAAAACTTGTTGTCCGTTTTTAAAAACAGACAGAGCGTTTATGCCAAAAGTGATATGTTTCAGAAGCAAAAAAAGGGGCAAGCCAAAATTTTGGCTGCCCCGATATTTTTATTCCTGAAAACTTTCAGGATGATAAATCGCTAAAAAATTACAAGCTGTTTACTGCATTCAGATCAGAGAAAGCCTGCTGCAAACGGGCAATCATGGCTTCTTCAGCCTTTCTTACCCAAACACGCGGGTCATAGAATTTTTTGTTCGGAATGTCTTCTCCGTCAGGATTACCGATCTGCCCCTGCAGATAACCGTGTTTATCAGCTTCAAATTTTCTTACACCATCCCAGTATGCCCACTGCGTATCGGTATCAATGTTCATTTTAATAACTCCGTAGCTGATTGCTTCGCGAATATCTTCAAGTGAAGAGCCTGAACCGCCGTGGAATACAAAATAAACCGGCAGATTTTCTTCAAGATTCAGTTTCTCCTTAACGTAGTTTTGCGAATTGATTAAAATTTTCGGTTCTAACCTCACATTACCCGGTTTATAAACACCGTGAACGTTTCCAAATGCAGCTGCAACAGTGAAATTCGGGCTTACTTTACTAAGCTCCTGGTAGGCATAAAAAACTTCTTTGGGCTGGGTGTATAATCTTGAGCTGTCAACACCTGTATTGTCCACACCGTCTTCTTCTCCGCCGGTTATGCCCAATTCAATTTCAAGGGTCATTCCCATTTTGCTCATTCTTTCTAAATACCGTTTGCTGATTTCGATATTTTCTTCTAACGATTCTTCCGAAAGGTCGAGCATGTGTGAACTGTAGAGCGGCTTGCCTGTTTCGGCAAAATGCTTTTCACCTGCATCTAACAGTCCGTCAATCCAGGGGAGAAGTTTTTTTGCAGCGTGGTCGGTATGCAGCACAACGCGCACTCCATAAGCTTCCGCTAATGTATGAATGTGTTTTGCGCCTGCCACTCCGCCCAGAACTGCTGCCTGCTGCCCTTCGAGTTTCAAACCTTTGCCCGCATTAAATACGGCGCCACCGTTTGAAAACTGAATGATTACTGGTGAGTTTGCCACTTTTGCAGCTTCCATCACTGCATTGATTGAAGATGAACCAACTACGTTCACTGCCGGAAGCGCAAACTTGTTTTGGTGAGCTACTTTAAAAATGTATTGCAAATCGGAACCCGTTACAACACCCGGCTTAACAACATCGGCTATTCTTTCCATAACTTATTCTTTTTTAAAATTTTGACTTGAATCTCATTACACTTTAGACACAAACTTACAAAATTGACGTAATGACTACAAAAACAGATTGTTAATGAAGAATAAATTCTTCATTTATTAATATTAGATACGATTGTAAAAACAATTTTTTGGAGAGAGATTTGAGAATATTTCAACCGAAATCCGGAATCAAAACACCCACTCTTCCGACAGCACTTCACCGCGAATACTGAAAACCACTACTTTTAACGGAACGTTTCGCACACTTTGTGAAATTGCAGCCTGTATCAGGCGCATCAGACCGCCACAACAGGGCACTTCCATTATTGCTACGGTAATTGTGTTCACTTTGGCTTCATCAATCAGCGTGATAAATTTCCGAAGGTAAATTTCCTGATTGTGATCAAGTTTAGGGCAGGCGATAACCACCTTTTTGCCTGCAATATATTTCCGGTGGAAATCGCCGTGTGCAAACGCCGCACAATCGGCGGCAATCAGCAGGTCAGCTCCCTGAAACAGGGAAGCTTCAGGATTGATGAGGTGCAATTGCACGGGCCAGTGCGTCAATGCGGATTCCTGCTCCTTTTCAGGTTGTGCCATTTGGAAACCGGCAGCGCCAAAAGAGATTGGCGCTGAACCCGGACATCCTTTTGAATTTTGATTTTTTCCCTTAAACAACAAATTATGCACCTCCTGAATGGAGAACGGCAGATTTTCGCGGTTAGTTTTTAAATAATCCAGCGCTTCCTGCAGATAGCCGGTTTCATTATGCTCCTGCAAATGTTTCAGGTGTGCAAGCACAATATTTTTTCCCTGTTGAACCATCCGGGAGATAACGGCTGTTTCATCATATTTTTCAGCTTCGCGCATTTCAATGGAAATCGCATCCTGCGGGCAGTACCCGATGCAGGCGCCAAGTCCGTCGCACATCAGTTCGCTGACTAAGCGCGCCTTTCCGTCTATAATCTGCAAAGCGCCTTCGTGACAGGCAGGAATACAAATTCCGCAACCATCGCACAGCTCTTCATCTATAACAACTATCTCCCGAATCATCGTTTTCTTCTGTTTTGAAAAACAAAAGTAGCGCTATGGCGTTTATTGATTTGTACCATTTGTTACATTGATTTACAAGATGATAAATTTTACGCTTTTAAGCAGATCACCAATTTTTGGGGGGATTCCTGAAAATGAGATAGAGAAGCTGCTGAATGAGATTCATTATCAGCTAAAGAACTTCAAAAAAGAAGATTTGGTAGCATTAGCCGGCGATTTTACTGAAAATCTGTACATTGTTCTTTCGGGCAGTGTGAGAGGTGAAATCATTGATTATAACGGGAATACCATCAAAATTGAAGATATTGAAGCGCCCCGCCCGTTGGCTACTGCCTTTCTGTTCGGAAAAGAAAATCATTTTCCGGTAACGGTTACCGCAAATGAAGCGACAAAGATTCTCGCGATTCCTGTTTCAGAATTTATGAAACTTCTGCAACGAAACACTCAGATTCTGAAAAATTTTCTGGACAGCATCTCATCACGAAATCAGTTTCTGACTCAAAAACTGCGTTTCCTGAATTACAAAACCATCCGGGAAAAAGTTGCCTACTATTTTTTGCAGCAAATCGGCGACAGGCACCACTCCATTGAACTTCAGGGAACCCAGCAGCAGCTTTCGGAATTGTTTGGAGTTACCCGCCCGTCGCTGGCACGGGTTCTGAGTGATATGCAGCGCGAAAAGCTTTTCATCATCAAAAGAAAAACCGTAACCCTGCTGGACAAGCCCAGACTAAACAAAATTCTTCAAAATGGATAAACCGTTCATCACATATCCGCAATTCGCCCCATTTGAAAATGTCATTGCATTTTCAACCGCAAAAAATACTTTTCCGGAAAACCGTGCACCGCATTTCACCAGGGAGCGCACCACAATATTTCAGAAAAACAGAGAAACTCTTGCTTCATTGCTTAACATTTCCGTAAATCAGCTGGTTTTTCCGCGGCAAACTCACACCAACTGTGTTGCGGAAATTTCCAAAATCCCGGAACAGGAGCTAAAGGAGACCGATGCAACAATTACTAACCAAAGCGGAATATGTTTGTGCGTGCAAACTGCCGATTGTGTCCCGATTCTGCTTTTTGACCCCGAAAAAAGAGCGATTGCAGCCGTTCACGCCGGATGGCGCGGAACCGTAAAAAACATTACCGGTAAAACCGTTGAAAAATTCAGGCAATCATACCATTCAAATCCTGAAAACATCATTGCGGTCATCGGTCCGTCAATAAGCGCAGAGATGTATGAAGTGGGTGAAGAAGTGGCAGATGCAGTTTTCGCGAGCATTCCCGAAGCTGCAAAGTGCATTCGGAAAAATTCCGCAGGAAAATATCAGCTGAATCTTTGGGAATCCAACCGGCAGCTGCTTCTTGCACAAGGTTTAAAACAGGGAAATATTCATATTTCCGGCGAATGTTCTTTTTTAAATGAAAGCAAATATTTTTCAGCCCGCCGTGACGGCATAGAAACCGGACGAACAGTTTCGGGAATTATGATGTTGTAAACCTTTTCTTTAAAAATCCTAAATTTCTATTATCTTCTTTCTGTTTTACCCAAAACCTTTATCTTCGCATAAATTAAACTGTATGTGAAAATTTCTGAAGAGGGAAAATCGTTAAAATGAAAAAATACAAATTTACCAACAATCTGACCGGATGGATTATATTTCTCATCTCATCGATTGTTTATTTAATGACCATTGAGCCTACCACCAGTTTCTGGGATTGCGGCGAATTCATCACCACATCATTCAAGCTTGAAATCGGGCATCCGCCGGGTGCGCCAATTTTCATGCTTTTCGGAAGGTTTTTCACGCTTTTCGGCGGTGCCGGAAATGCAGCGGTGCTGATTAATTCCATGTCGGCGCTGGCAAGCGGATTCACCATTCTATTCATGTTCTGGTCAATCACTCACCTTTCCCTGAAACTGGTGAGCAACAGTGAAAATGTATCAACGGGCAGCATTATCTCCATCATGGCAGCCGGCGTTGTGGGGTCGCTGGCATACACCTTTTCCGACACATTCTGGTTTTCGGCAGTCGAAGGTGAAGTTTATGCCTTTTCATCAATGCTCACCGCCCTTGTTTTTTGGGCTATCCTGAAATGGGAAGATGTTGCCGATGAGCCGTATGCCAACCGCTGGCTTATTTTCATTGCCTATATGATTGGCTTGTCAATCGGGGTGCACCTGCTGAACTTACTGGCAATTCCGGCAATCGTTTTTGTCTATTATTTCAGAAAATATGAGCCTGACCGAAAAGGCTTCATTGTGGCGCTGATTGTTTCAGTTGCCATCATCGGTATTCTGATGTGGGGAATAATTCCCGGTGTGGTTACCGTTGCTTCATGGTTTGAACTGCTTTTTGTGAACGCTATCGGTTTTCCCATCAAAACGGGCGCAATTATATACATTGCCCTGATTGTGGCAGCAATAATATACGGTATCCGCTACACCATCAATAAAGGGATGGTGTTCTGGAACACGGTTATTGTGATGATTACCGTAATTCTCATCGGATATTCTTCTTTTGCATTGATAATTATCCGCTCTGCTGCCGAACCACCGATGGATCAAAACAGTCCGAAAGATGTTTTTTCACTTCTGGGATATCTGAACCGGGAACAGTATGGCAACCGCCCGCTGTTTTATGGTGAATATTACAATTCTCCGCTCAATCCTGACGACCGGTATAAGGAGGGGAAGCCGGTTTATTCGCAGATTGACGGGAAATATGTGGAAACCGACCGCAGGGTGGTACCCAACTACGAAGATAAATTCAAAACACTTTTCCCGCGGATGTGGAGCAGCACCGATCCGGCTCATGCGCAGGCTTACCAGGATTGGGCGGGCGTTAAAGGCAGACGGATTCCGCACATTAATGAGTCGGGTGAAAGGGAGACCATCATTAAGCCCACTTTTATTGAAAATATCCGGTTTTTCCTCCGCTATCAGGTGGGGCACATGTATTTTCGCTATTTTATGTGGAATTTTGCCGGAAGGCAAAACGATATTCAGGGGCACGGCGGACCACTCTACGGAAACTGGCTGAGCGGAATTAAATTTTTAGATGAAATGCGCCTTGGAAGTCAGGATAATCTTCCCGACCGTTTTGCAAACAACAAGGCACGAAACACTTACTATTTTCTGCCGCTGATTTTGGGGCTTATCGGCGTTTTCTATCAAAACAACAAGGGGGCAAAAGGCAAACAGGGCTTGTGGGTCATCTTTCTGCTATTTTTTATGACAGGACTTGCCATTGTAATTTATCTCAATCAGTATCCCCTGCAACCCCGGGAGCGGGATTATGCCTATGCAGGCTCTTTCTATGCCTTTGCCATGTGGATTGGTATCGGCGTTCTGGCTATTGCTGAAACGCTGAGGAAATATGTAAGCGAAACGGTTGCCGGCTCTGTTGCCGGTGTTGTCACCCTGCTTTTGGTACCCGGCATAATGGCTGTGGAAAACTGGGATGACCATGACCGTTCCGGCAGATATACCGCGCGCGATTTAGGCGCCAATTATCTTAAAACCTGTCAGCCCAACGGAGTGATTTTCACCAACGGGGATAACGACACTTTCCCGCTCTGGTATAATCAGGAAGTGGAAGGGGTGCGTACCGATATGCGCGTCTGCAATCTGAGCTATCTGCAAACCGACTGGTACATCAACCAGATGCGGCGCAAAGCTTATGATTCCGATCCGCTGCCTTTTTCCATGGATGAAGATAAATACCGGCAGGGAACGCGCGATATTGTATATCTGATTGATGATCCGCGGATTAAGCGTGAATCTATCGGACTTGAAGAAGCGGTGAACTGGATTTCTTCCGACAATCCGTCAACAAAATTGCGCCAGGCGGGAGATGCATCATTTCTTCCCAAAAAAGTTATCCGGTTCAAGGTGGACAAAGAAGCTGTGATTCGCAACAACGTGGTCAGACCACAGGATTATGATAAAATTGTGGACACCATCACCATCGACCTGACCGGTCGCAATTACCTGCCCAAGGATGAAATGATGATTCTTGACCTGATAGCCACCAACAACTGGGAACGCCCCATCTATTGGGCAATTACCGTTGGCAGAAACAAATATCTCAATCTTCAGGAATTTTTTCAGGTGGAAGGTTTTGCCTATCGTTTTGTTCCCATCAGCGGAGCGGATAATCCCGAAAGGCTGGCATTCGGCACGGTGGCGTCAGACATTATGTACGACAATCTGATGAACAAGTTTGAGTACGGCAACATGAACGATCCGAAAGTTTATATTGATGAAAACAACGCCCGGATGATGACAAATATCCGTAACAGCTTCAACCGACTGGCTGACGCCCTGATTGAAGAAGGGAAAAAGGATTCTGCGATTGCCGTTATTGACCGCTGCTTTGAGCTGATTCCGGGAAGCATTGTTCCCTACGAATATTTTGCACTGGAGCTTGCCGAAAGCTATTATCAGGCAGGTGCAAACGAGAAGGGGAAACAGATTTTAGATGAGATTTTCACCACTTTTGATGACGAGCTGGACTATTTTTTTAATATGGGTCCCCGTTTTTCAAATTCGGCTGCCGTTAACGAAGAAATTCAGCGAAACCTGTTCTATATGCAGCGCATGGAGCGGACAGCCCGGAATTTTGAAGAAACCGAACTTCACGAAAAGATTGAAGCGAGCATGAGAAAGCATTTTGAAACCTACAATTTACTCTAAGGGCTGAGAATGAGCATGAATATTTTGGTAGTGGGCGCAGGCGGCAGGGAGCACGCCATGGGCTGGAAAATTAAACAAAGCAACAGATTAAAAGAACTGTTTTTTGCACCGGGAAATGCAGGAACCCAATCGTTGGGCACAAATCTCGGAATTGAACCCGAAGATTTTCAGAAAATCAAAGCAGCTGTTTTGGAAAATAGTATCGACATGATTGTGATTGGTCCCGAAGTTCCGTTAGCTCAGGGAATTCACGACTATTTAGCTTCCTGTCCGGAGCTGGAAAATCTGAAAATTGTTGGTCCGAAAAGGGAAGGAGCGCAACTGGAAAGCAGTAAAGATTTTGCGAAAAACTTTATGGTTCGCCACAACATTCCGACAGCCAGATACTTAACGGTTACAAAAAATAGCGTTCCAAAGGGAATTGAGTTTCTTGGTTCGCTGAAACCGCCTTATGTTTTGAAAGCAGACGGATTAGCCGCCGGGAAAGGGGTGCTTATCCTTGATGAGCGAAGCGAAGCGGAAGCTGCCTTGCAGGAGATGTTGAACGGCAAGTTTGGCGGCGCCGGCAACAAGGTGGTTATCGAAGAATTTCTCAGCGGAGTGGAAGTTTCGGTGTTTGTAATAACCGACGGAAAAAATTACAAAATTTTACCCGAAGCGAAAGATTACAAGCGAATTGGCGAAGGCGACACCGGACTGAACACCGGTGGTATGGGGGCAATTTCGCCCGTTCCGTTTGCCGATGAAGAATTCATGGCAAAGGTGGAAGCACGCATCATCAAACCTACCATCAACGGACTGAAAGCAGATGAAATTGAATACAACGGGTTCATCTTTTTCGGACTTATCAATGTTGGCGGAAATCCCTTTGTGATTGAATACAACGTGCGTTTGGGTGATCCCGAAGCAGAGGTTGTTTTGCCGCGTATCAAATCCGACTTTGTCGATTTGTTAGAAGGTGCTGCCATAGGCACGTTAGCAGAGAAAAATGTGGAAACGTCCGAAGAGAGCGCCGTTACAGTGATGATGGTCTCCGGCGGATATCCGGGAAACTACGAAAAAGGAAAAATCATCTCGGGGCTTGAGCAGGTTGAAAAGAGCATCGTTTTTCATGCCGGAACCAAATCCGACGAAGAAAATATTCTGACCAACGGGGGCAGAGTACTTGCTGTCAGCTCTTTGGGCAGCAACATGCATGAAGCTTTGGAAACTTCTTACCGGAATGCGGAACGCATTCAGTTTGACAAAAAATATTACCGAAAAGATTTAGGCTTCGACCTGTGATATGCTGTTCAAAACTTTTAAATCAAACAATGCAATTAATTTTATTCTGTTCCCGCTGATGGGAATTGCATTCTGGTTTAAAAGTATTCTGAATCAGACAACTTATCCCTTTTCGCCGGGCGAAACCGATAATCTGCTGTTTCAGCCCCTGTTCATTTCGCTGAGCAAAGTTCCGTATCTGCCGAATATCATTACCGTTGCCATGCTGATCGGAATGGCTTTTATCATGCTGAGCATTAACAACAAATACAACTTTATTCGTGTCAAGACAAAACTGCCGGCGCCGCTGTTTATTTTGATTGTTTGCGGTTTTACTGACTTACAGGCAATGCACCCGGTCTATTTCGGCGCCTTTTTCGTTTTGATTTCCATTCACAGAATGTTCAGCGCTTTCGGGCAAAAGCAGCCCTATTCCGCCGCATTTGATTCTGGTTTTTTTTTGGGAATTGCGGCGCTGTTTCATTTCAATCTCATCATTCTTTTTCCGGCATTTCTGATTGGAATTGGCATTCTTTCCCGTGAAATCCAGTGGCGCGAATTTGTAATTCTCACTTTGGGAGTGCTTCTGCCATTTCTGTTTGCGTTTAGCTTTGCCTACGTAAACGACTCTGTCCCTGAACTTATCGGCACTTTTGAGTTAAATGTTCTTTCGCCGGTAAATCATATTCAATCCAATATTCCCTTGCAAATCTATCTTGGACTCCTGATTTTGTTTGTGCTGGCAGGAAGTATCAGCATAATCCGGCAGTACGACGCAAAAAAAATCAGCTCCCGGAAGTTTTTCACCGTATTTTTACTACTCTTTGTTTTTTCACTCATCAGCATTGTGGCGGTTCCCGGCGCTTCTCAGGAAATGCTGATTGTCATCTCCATTCCGGTTACTTTTTTATTGTCCAACTTTTTTGTTTTTCTAAAAAGTCGTTTTTGGGGATATCTTCTGTTTTTACTACTGTTTTTTGCGGTGATTACCATGCAGCTTACAACCTTAATTTTTAATGGATAAGAACAAGCCCACGCTGGCAATATATGGAATTCAGGACAGGGAAGAGTATGAACACCCTTTTTATGTGCATGACCATAACCTGGCGCTCATGCAAAACGGCAAAGTGAAATATTTTCTCCAGCAGGAGAGAATTTCAAGAAGAAAACGCGATAATACCCTGCACCTTCATTTGAAAGAAATTTTAAAATCCAGACGGCTGCTGGCTGGCGATTATGACTTAATATTTGTGGATAACGTGGTGGGGCGCACTTTCCTCACAAAACAGGGAGATGCCCGGTTTGAAGCGCCATTGGGCGAACAGTTGAAAACTGAAACTGAAAGGGGAAAATGTTGGTGGTTTGGCAAAGAAAAGGAGGCGTGGGTTTTAAATCACGAGCTGGCGCACATCTTTTCCTGTCTGCCTTTTTTTGGCAATTTTAAGGAAAACAGCCTGCTGGTTCATTTCGACGGCGGTGCCAGTCTGAGTAATTTTTCTGCCGCAACATTCAAAAACGGAAAACTGAACTGGGTTGAATACCACTGGGATTTGAAGCCATTCAGTGCTATTTTCAACGCCAATGCACTGGTTTTTTCGATTATCGGGGCAAAACTTGCCGAACAAAACAGCGTTCCCGGAAAATTTATGGGTTTTGCAGGCTGGGGAACTCCCCGTGCTGAATTGGAAAAATGGCTGATAGTCAACAATTTATTTCAGGATATTTGGGGAAGGACTTCTCAGTTTTTTGAAAAGGCAAAGCATGATTTTGGTATTAATCTGAAATCTTTCGACCAAAAGAATCCATTTGTTCAGGATGTTGCCGCAACATTACAGGAAATTTTTATCAAACAATTGCTCGGCAAATTTCGGGAGCTTGCCCGGAAAACCAAAGCTGAAAATTTGTATTATACAGGTGGTTCAGCGCTGAATATTGTTGCCAATACGCGTTTGATTGAAAGCAATCTTTTTAAAAATGTGTTTATCCCTCCTTGCACCGAAGACAGCGGTCTTGTTTTGGGTGCGGCAGCTTTTGCCGAATGGCAAAAGCACGGCGAAGTACAAATCGGAAGTGCTTTTTTAAATAACTGGGGAATAGAGAATTACAAGACAAAATATACAGATGAAACCATCAAAAATCTGGCAAAACTTTCAAAATAATTTCCAAGTGATATTGATGTATTGTGTGCCATAATTTTCATTCTTTATGTAAAAATACCAAATAATGGTAAAGTCACAAAATTAAATTTAATTATTATCCGCATGTTTGCCCTAAGTCGAGATTCCCGCCCTTTGGGCGGGAATGACGATGTTGGTGGAGTAATAGAGGAGAGATATTTAGCACGAAAGTTCAATCGAAGGGACTGTGCTGAGTCTGCCAAAATATTAAGCCTTGCTTTTGGCAATACTTTATTGGCGGTTTGTCTTTTTGTCTATCGTTTTTCCTATTATTCTTGTGTTTTCTACAATACAATTATTAATATAAAAATCCAAATATCCAAAGCGGAATTTCATTGCGGAAACCTGTAGTTAAGCCATCAAGGGCAAGAAAAGCATTGTCTAAATCTTTGATTTGCTTCGTGGTCTTGTTTTTGCCGCCAATTTCAAAATAATATTTCCCGTCAACGCAAAAATCTGTTTGTTCTGTATATGTAACTTTATGATTTTGTTGCAGTTGATTAAAGAAGAAGGTTTCACGTAAGTTACCAATTTCCGGATTTTCTGCCGAAAGAGCATAATTGTAATTGGTATTTTGCAGGTAAATCTTTTCGGGCTTAACCATTTGTCGTATTCCTGTCGCCTTTTGTTTAAGCAGTAAAACACTATGAGATTTTTCGAGAAGTCGCAAATAATTCATTAAACTTGTTCGGGTTACATCAACCATTTGGCTTAATTGTGAAATGTTAGGCGTAAAAGGAACCATTTCCGAAAGTATGTAAAATAGCTTTTTAATTCGGTTAATTGAGTAAAAATCAATGTTTTCTACGTTTGGCAAATCACTTTCTATAACGGTATTGAAAGTTTGTAAAACACGTTCGCCGTAACCTGCAATATCCTCCTGATAATAAGGGTAGTATCCGTATTGAAGATATTTCAGAAAAGCGGGCAATGGCGTAATTTCTCTTATTAACTTTTGGGCAATCGGAACGTGATTTTCAAGAATTTCTTCGAGCGAAAATGGCGTTTGCGACTTTCGGAGTAATCCTTCGAAAATTAAAAACTCCCTAAACGACAAGCCAAACAACTGAAAATGCCTCACACGACGGCTCAAATCGGCATCTGCTTTAAAAATTTGCAACATTGACGAACCTGTAAAAACCACTTTAAGTTTCGGAAAATCGTCGTAAATGTTTTTAATTTCCTGCGCCCAGGTTGGATATTTATGCACTTCGTCAAGATACAGCTCCTTTCCACCAAACGAATAAAAATCATCTGCAAGTGAATACAAGTTATTGGCACTGAAATAGATATTATCTAAGCTTACGAACAACACATCTTCAGGATTATTGCCATACAGCTCTTTTATATGCTGTAAAAGCATAGTAGTTTTTCCCGTTCCTCGTGCGCCTGTAATGGCTGTCAAGCGGTTGCTCCAATCTATTTGACTTTTAAGATAGCGTTCAAAACGCATATCTGTTTCTTCTAATTTGCGATAAAACGCCAAAAATAACTGTTTCATATCTCTGAAGTTTTTTGCAAAGATACATAATATATTTTATAAAATACAATAATACTTGTTTTTTGCATTCTGTGAAATACAAAAATAAATTTTCCTATAAATTATGCAACAGAACCCAAAAAGATTGTTGGTAGTCAAATCCTAAATCAAATAACAGCCCGCTGCGTAAAACCTTGTTTTAAGCCTTGCCCCAGCTGGCAAAAATTTGTTACTCCTTGTTTTTCGTTCATTTCCATAAAACTATAAAAAACTGTATTGTTTCTTTTGCAGTTTGTTTTGCCTTTGTAAAGCAAGATATGGTTTGCAAAACTGCCAAGCGTGTGGTCTCGTTCTTTTATATATCCTATGACTATCCGTTTTTAAAATATTTGTCAATTAAAATTTTTGCCGCCAATATATTTATAATCATCAACTGTCCGCCAAAAATTATGACATTTAATGTTTTCTGATAATGCTCCCCAGCTGGGCTGTTTTATTGTTTTTTATATTTTAATGCGCGATATGAATTCCTTAATATTAAACTATCCGAATCAAGTTTAATTATATTATAAGAAATTGTATCAACTGAAGAAGTATGATTTCCAATACTTTTTTCTACAAGAAAAAGTTGATTATTTTTAGTCCACCATTTTGAATATAATAGAGTAGCCATATTAATTGATTTTGCATTACCATCTTTTAATAGCTCAATTCCCTGAACTTCTTTTTGATTAATTGGATTCGGTTCTACCCAACGACCCAACAATAATTCAGCATTACTTTGATACTTATTTTGGATTATTGTTGTCTCTTTTTGATTTTTTCGATTACTATTGTTGCTGCTACAAGAAATCAAAAATAACCCTATCAAAAGTGAAAATGTCCATGTAAGTTTTACCATTTTTTTAAATTTTATTTGTCTATTTTTCATAATTTTTATTTTTTTCGGTTACAAGTGTTTTTGTTTAACTTATAAAGCTACAATGCTAAACAAGTAACTTACACCGACTTAATGTACAATAGTTTCTATATTTACATACTTCTAAATAATCAATACTCTGAAAAATATTCTTCCATATCCAAAGCACGTACATCTTCGACAAATTTCAGATAATCTTCTTCATTTATGTTTTTTACGGGAAGTCTGAATTTGCCGCAATCGAGATTTATGTAGCGCATGAACGCTTTCCCGGTAGCAATGCCGCCATATTTATCCAGCAGCCGTATCATTTCAATGGCTTTCACCTGAAGTTGCCGCGCCTGCTCAGTTTCTCCGTTCTTAAAAGCGTCAATCAGCTTGTTATACAAAGGCGCTGCATAGTTGTAGGTGCTGCCCACTGCTCCCCGTGCGCCTAACATCATCGCCAGAAGAAGGTACTCGTCATAACCCCACAGCATATCGTATTTCCCATCCCTAAAAGCGACACACGCCTGATAGTCCATAAAATCGACATGACTATATTTTATTCCGGCAAGATTGGGAATCACGGGCGCTGCTTTCTTCAAAAATTCAGCCATGGAGAAAGGTGAACCGGTAAAATCGGGGATATGGTAATAATAAACCGGCATCCTGGGTACGGATTCAGCAATTTGTGCACAAAATTCAACAAGGTGCGAAATATCGGGTGCTTTGAAATAGTAGGGCGCCAGCAATGCAATGGCATCAATGCCAATAGCTGCCGAATGTTGTGCATTTTCAATGCACTCCGGCAGGGAAGTGCCGCCCGCCAGATTGATAATTTTTACCCCGGGATTTTCCTTTGCGCTCAAAACCCATGATTCGGCTGTTTTTTGCCGCTCCTTCTGCGAAAGTGAAGCGGTTTCTCCGGTGGTGCCATTGATAAATGCTCCCTTGACGTTGTTCCGCTTCAAAAACGAATAATATACGGGGATCTGCCCGTAATTTACTTCCCCTTTTTCATCGAAAGGGGTAAACGGCGCTGCAATCAGTCCTTCTAATTTTTCCATGTTATCGTATTTATGACTTATATTCTTCATTTATTCACCAAAAATATCTTTTACCGGCACTTTCTGAAAATAGAGTTCTTTCACCCCTTCATACAAAATTCCTACGGTTTTCCCGTCAGTCATTGTCATGCATGAATAGCCGTATCCATCGGTTTCATTCAGCTCAGTCCAATATTTTTCATGCCAGGTCAGTCCGCCATCAAGACTGGCTTTAATGGTCATGTTTGTACGTGAATTTTTGTTGTTTGGATTGGAAAAGAAGAGCGCCTGCCGGTTTGTCCCCTCAATTTTCACATTTGCCGAAATCAGGCTTGCCATGCAGTTCGGTTCGGGAAGCGCATGGTTGGAAGAGGGATGGGTTTGCCAGGTTTCCCCCAAATCGGAAGTGGTTGCCACTGCGCGCCCGTTGGTTTTGTCTTTCACGCTGCGGTTAAGGTCGTCGCGCATGTTCAACATGAGTCTGCCGTCCGGAAGCTGCACAACCTGTGATTCAGTTGTGTTGGGTTTGGCGCCGGCGCCAATTTTCCAGGTTTTGCCGCCATCTCTGCTGAAAACAATGGTGGAATGGCAGGTAAACTGTCCGCCGTCAAGCGCCTTTTCACCAATATCCGCTTTAAACTGTGCCGGAAAAATCAGCGTACCGTCATTGAGCGTTATTCCGCGCCCCGGTCCCTGAAGCAGCAACTGCCACAAAGGGTCTTTAATCTGCTCCGTAATATTGACCGGTTCTGACCAGGTTAAGCCGTCATCCGTACTTTTAACCAGCATAAACTGTCCGGTTTCTTCGGGATTCATTCCCGGACGGGAGGCATTCCAAAGCATATCCTTTTCGGTTGCGCCGCTCATCCATAAAGCTGCCACCCAGATAGTATTCCGTGTATGGTCATAAAGCACGCACGGATCACCAATTCCATTTAAACGCTCATATTTTCCGCCCCATTCGCCCATATCCATGATGGCACGCATCGGCTCCCAGCTTTGCCCGCCATCAGTGCTCCGGCTCATGCCCACATCAATATCTTCCTGCAAATCCTTGCTGTTGTTGTAGCGGTTGTCATAAACGGCAATTAGCGTTCCGTTGCCGGTTGTGATCAGACCGGGAATGCGGTAGGTATCACAATTATCCTGCCCTGCCGCCCGAAGAACCTGTGCCGGACGCCATGCAAAATTCCGTTCAGGCTTCAAAGTGAGCACAGACCGGTCTTTAAACTGTAGCTGAACCTTCTCAATCGTAAAGCTTTGGGTTAAAAGGGCATCTTCCTTCACATCAAATCCGAAGGATAATGTGTGGCTGCCGGAGTCAAATTCAGCAGAAACCGGGCATAAAATCCTCTCCTTTTTCAGTTGAAAACTACATGGTAAACTAATGGTTTCAGCGTCATTTTCAATAGTTTTTGTCTGTTTTATTTCCACCGAACGTAAAAACCCGGGCTGACTGTCTTCTTTCATAAAAAAAGTTACCGTTTTTAATTTCAGTACTTTATCGCCGGGGGAAACAGTAAAATCAACTTTCAGAACTTCAGGATTATCCCGGTTGATAAAAAGAGGAACATGCCTCAGACTGATTGTGCTGTCGGAAATCCCGGATGGTTCTTTCTCTTTTGCCGGTGAACAGGAGAGTAAAGCAAACGCTAAAAGGCTTAAAAAAACAATTTGGTTCTTCATCGTTGTGATTTAATATTTTGTTGACAGGACACCTTATATACTGTTATACTGATGAGTGCAAAGCTTCGTTTTTTTCCGTATTATTTAATGTGAATCAACTTGTTGCCTTCATATTCAAACCAGGCATCTTTTGCATGTACGCGGATGTTTTGCACTCCCGGAATCTTCTTTATCCTGTAAGTTGCTTCCCAGATGTGCATGGAGTTGGCATCCCCTCCCATTTTCCGCCATGGAACTTTATCCATCTGCTGCTCCCACTCTTTTTCTGCCAGCCTTACCGGATCTTTTTGAGTAACCCGTTTCATTTCAACCCACTCCCCGTCATCTCCCAGTTGCATTCTGACAACAGCATCGGGCAAGGCGTTAAAAATGTTTGCCGTCACCCTGATTTCGCCGGCGTCAGCGGCTTCAACAAAATCGGGTGCATCAATCTGCATTTGGAAATCTGCATCCATTCCTGCCGATTTCCATTCAAATTTCCAGTTGTTTTTGTTGATATGCAAAAAACCGTATCCGTTGGGCGTTCCGTCTGACATCATGGTGTGCGGAATTCCGAATTCGTTGGGCGAGCCGGTCCACCATGCACCGCAGACTGTTCCCACGCTGATCAGATGGTGCGGCTCACTGCCCGGATATCCGTCTTCGCGATCAATGAAACGATGAAAGTGCCTGTGGGTGTGTGCTGTGAGCGAAACGCTATTCGGGTGGGATGCCAGCAGCTCATAAAACTCCTTTTTTTCCTCATTATCATGCCATGGTGTGGAGCCTTCATAAGGAATATGAGCCAGCAGCACCAGCAGCTGATCTTTGCTTATGCGCTGAATTTCGTTTCGCAAAAACTGCATCTGGTCTTTCCCCAATCCGGTACGGTAGAAATTTTTTCCGTCCTCAAAAAGCCACAGAATATTATCCAACACAACAAAATGTGCCTGCCCGTAGCTGAATGAGTAGTACAGAGGTCCTATTTTATGATTCCAGGCACCGCGCATCTGCGCTTTGTTTGTGCCGGTGTAGTCAGAATCGTGATTTCCGGGAACATACCACATCGGAATTCCAACAGTTGAGATAGCGCTGAGCACATGGTCATAAAGGTTGAGATTGTCAAACACAATATCGCCAAGGGTTATTCCAAAATGTGAATCGGTGTCTA
>CAYNOQ010000050.1:0-17337 GCA_964398855.1 uncultured Mariniphaga sp.
TGGTATCAAATACATTCGCAATTACAATTCTATTTTTTTTCGTAATTGATATAGTAAATGATTTTATAAATACAGAACAAGGTGCTTTTCATAAGGAACTATTATTCAAACAATCGATCGATTCAACAAAGCAAACTTGAAATTACCAATTCCGCCCGTTTCTAATTTAAAAGCTAATTTAGCGGAAAATTGAATTTTGTTTCAGAGCATTTTTTATTTTGATGCTCAGTTTTGAAAAAGAATAAAGGATAACTCAGGTTAATCCCAAAATCGGAACAAAACAGAATAAAAAATCCAAAATGAATAATTTAGCTATCAAAAAAATTGCACTTCTCACTTCTGGCGGTGATGCCCCCGGCATGAATGCCGCCATTCGTGCCATCGTGCGCACCGGCATATACAGAAAAGTTGAAGTGGTTGGAATTAAACATGGCTTCGCCGGTTTACTCAACAAGGAATTCATTGAAATGCACTCGCATTCAGTCTCTAAAATCATAGCGCAGGGAGGAACCATGCTTAAGTCAGCGCGCTGTGCGGATTTCGAGCAAAAAGAAGTGAGAAGGAGAGCTTATGAAAACCTCCGGGAAATAGGTGTGGATGCCCTGATTGTTAATGGCGGCGACGGCTCATTTCGTGGCGCCAACTGTCTGTACAAGGAATTTGGTCTTCCGGTTATCGGAATTCCCTGTACCATTGACAATGACATTTTCGGAACCGACTACACCATCGGTTTTGATACGGCTATCAATACGGCAGTCAGAGCAGTGGATAAAATCAGGGACACCGCCGAGTCGCACAACATGCTCTTTTTTGTGGAAGTGATGGGGCGTCATTCGGGATTTATTGCGCTTCACACCGCAATTGCCACTGGTGCAGAAGCAGCGCTTCTGCCCGAAACAGAAACCGATATTGATAAAATATGCAGCTATATGGAGCGGGAGCGACGCAAAAACAAAACATCGGGAATTGTTATTGTTGCCGAAGGCGATGAAGAAGGGGGCGCATTAGAAATTGCGCGAAAAGTGAAAAAGAAGCTTCCCGGATATGAAACGCGTGTAACCATTCTCGGACATCTGCAACGCGGGGGCGCTCCTTCCTGTAATGACAGGGTTTTGGCGAGCATTTTGGGGCATACGGCAGTCAACGCATTGCTGGAAGGCAGACAAGGGGTAATGGTTGGAATGATTCACGATAAAATTGTTTATACTCCTTTGGAAGAAGCTTTTACAAAGCATAAGCAAATCGACCCGGAATGGTTGGAACTCAGCAAAATTATCTCCCTTTGAGTGAGGTTGTTTTATTCAAACAGATTCAGAATCTCTTCCCTTGAAATTTCCTGCAACGGGTTGTTGGAATTGATAAACTTATCAGCCAAAGAGCTTTTGCGTTGCTGAAGCTGCTGGATTTTCTCCTCGATTGAACCCTGCGTAATAAACCGGTAAACAAACACCGGCTTGTCTTGCCCGATCCGGTGTGCCCGGCTGATTGCCTGATTTTCCACCGCAGGATTCCACCACGGGTCAACGATGAACACATAATCAGCGCCGGTGAGGTTCAGCCCTACCCCACCCGCTTTCATCGAAATTAAAAAAATATGATTCTCCGCATCTCCCTGAAAACGGCTGATAACTTCACTACGGTTTATGGTTTTTCCGGTCAACATGCTGTATTTCAGGTTTTCATTTTCAATCCGTTCGCGTATCAACTCCAGATGTCTGACGAAAGAAGAAAAAATCAGCACTTTATGTTTTTCGGCAACCACATTCTCCAGCATTCTGAAAATTTCCTCAAACTTTCCTGATTCCTCAACCTCAACATCCTCAACCATTCCGGGATGATTTGCAAGTTGGCGCAGCCGGGTAAAACCACGCAAAATTATCATTGCTGAATTTTTTATTCCGCCATGGTCAATTCCTTCCAAAATCGAATTGCGGATAGCCGACTTTTCCAAATCGTATGCGCGTTGCTGCTTTTCCTCCATTTCGCAAATGATTACCTGCTCCATAAGCGGCGGCAAATCTTTGGCAACTTCCTCCTTAGTGCGGCGCAGTACAAACGGTCTTATCAGTGTCATCAGCTTTTCCTGCTGCCTGACATCGCTCTCTTTTTCTATCGGATTGATGAAAAATCGCCTGAAAAATGTCAGATTGCCCAACATTCCCTTGTTCAGAAAATTCAATTGCGCCCACAAATCGGAAAGCGAATTTTCGATGGGAGTGCCGGTTAAGGTCAGGCGATGTTCGCCCTTTAGTTTCATAATCGCCCTGTAAGTTTTCGATCCGGGGTTTTTTATGTACTGACTTTCATCCAAAATGAGATAGAAAAACCTGAATTTTGACAACTTTTCGGCATCGTTGCGCACAGTTCCGTAAGTTGTCAGAATAACATCAAAAGCAGAAACTGCGGCAGCCAGCTGTCCATCGCTCTTACGCTGCTGCCCCACATGTTTGTATATGCTGAGCGAAGGCGTAAACTTTTGAATTTCAGCTTCCCAGTTATGCACTAACGAAGTGGGCAGAACTATCAGACTGGCAAGCTGTCTCTCAATCTGTGTTTCAGCTGAACCGAAAAGAGTCAGCTGCCCGTCATTTGTCATATCACCCTGAATCACAGCATTTTCCCTACGTCTGTTTTTCAACAGTAAAGCAAGTGTCTGCAAAGTTTTTCCCAATCCCATATCATCTGCCAGGCAGCCACCGAAACCGTTTGTGTGCAATCCCTGCATCCACCGAAAACCAGCTTTCTGGTAATTTCTCATCCGTGCATTCAACCCGTCGGGCAGAAGAATTTTGCCCCCTGAGCCGGATAGCGCTTCAATTCTTTTAATGAAGGTTGCATTTTCGGGTTCCAAAATCTCTTTGAATAATGCAAAATGATGTTTGCCAAATTGCATTTTCTCATTTTTGACCCGTGCAAACGGCAGTAAAGCCTTGTAACGGGCAAACCACTCTTCGGGAATTATTGCTATTTCGCCATCCGGCAGTTCAAACTCACGGATATCATTGAGAATAAAATTTTTCAGCTTATAAAAAGGTATCCGAAAATTGCCAAACACAACTGTTGCATAAATATCAAACCAGTCATCGGTTAAGCCCGTTTTTATCTCAATTTTCCGCTCGCCGATAAAATAGCTCTTGTCTAATTTCCTCTGCTCAATGACAATACCTTTTTTCTGCAATTCCGCCCTGTTTTCATTTAGCCAGTCAACATAAAAGTAGAAAGCGCCATCGTCTTCTAACAATTCGCTGTTTTTGATGGAAAGAAAACCTTCTTTATCACGTAGCCCGTTTAGCATAAGCGCCTCTAACACAGCGGACTCCCACTCTTTATCCCGACTGATTTTCAGAAACAAAAAACTTTCGTCTTTCTTTTGAAACTTCACTACCGACTGCCTGCCGGAACCGGCTAAAAAAGATTCATTATCATATCTGTAAGTCAGTACAAAACAGGGCTCATATTTCAGATTTTTCTCCAACGACAACACTGCAACTTTGGTTGTTTCCCCTCTTTTCACCTGAAATCCTCTGACCTCCACATCAAAATCGCGAATCGTATTTTTTATGAACCCGGAGTAATATTTCTCTTCGAGATTCCGGGGCACCGAAATATACTCTTTATTAAAAAACGGAGTGAGCTTTTTTGCATCCAACGACTCAAAAACAAACATTTTCTTATCGACAATGAAAGCACACGGTTTTTCTGCTACAATTCTGGCACCTCTGCCCAATAAAGGAATTTCCTTTTCATCCGAGAAAATTTTCAACCGGTAGCGGGTATCGTTTTCCGTACGCTCAAAATTAAAAACCGGACGGGGAAACAGGGGCGAAACTGCAATTTCATCTTCATCGTGAATGTTGGCATATTTCACATTTTTAAACATCAGCCGCACCGGACTGACCATTAAAATCCGCGCAACTTCATACATACACTGCCCGATGAAAGGAGCAATATGCTTTCTGAAAAATTCCGGTTCAAGCGTAGCATAAAAATCATTCAGGGTTTTTGCCCGCGAAAATCTTCTCATTAACCGCTGGTCGCTGTATTTTTCAATTTGCTTTACAAGTTCTGACTCATAAGCATTTAGCTTATAACCAATACTGTTGGACTCATAAGGCTTAATAATCCTTTCAGTTATGTAAAACTTATCCTGCCGGTGAATCAGAAAGGGCTGAAAAACCGTTCCGAAATGCAGATGCTCGGTTAAAACAATTACAAATTCACTATTATTCATCATCAAAAGGGCAAAAACAGACCTCAAATATATTTACAGATTGGGAATTGAAAGAATAAATATTGGCTATCTTTACAAAAACTCAATTTTATTGTTATGAACCATTTATTTGTTAAGAAAATCAATGCAAAAAAGTCGGTTTCATTTGCAGAAGCAGAAAGTCTTCTCGAAAAGCAGACCATAACCACTCCCGTGCAGGTTTTAAACTGGGAAGAGTTCGGTTATCAGCCCAAAGTCTATTTCAGAATCGGGCATATCGGCAATGAAATCTGGCTGAAATACTATGTGGAAGAGAAACACATCCGCGCAGTGGAAACCCGCACCAACGGCGAAGTTTACAAAGACAGCTGCGTGGAATTCTTCATCTCGCCCGACGGTGAAAACTACTACAATTTTGAATTTAACTGCATCGGCACAATCCATCTCGCTTTTGGACCGGGCAGGGGCAACCGGAAATTTGTTGAGCCTTCCACAATAGAGAAAATCGAAATCAAATCCACTTTGGGCAATCAGCCTTTTGAAGCCAAATCGGGGCATTATGAATGGGAGATGATGATTCGCATTCCCATTGAAAGCTTTGCCTATACAGAATTGAAATCTTTTAACGAACTGAAAGCAACTGCTAATTTTTACAAGTGCGGCGACGAAACGGCAGTTCCCCATTTTGTTACCTGGAATCCGGTAAAAACTGAAAATCCCGACTATCACCGACCTGAGTTTTTCGGGAAAGTAAGCTTTGAATAGCGGAGTATCTAAAAAGCAGAACACCGAAAGCAAATCGCGAATAAAAAGAGAAGCCCTTAAAACCTGCCGTTTGACAGATTTTAAGGGCATATTTTTTCAAGCCGGGCTTAAAAATCAATAATCACTTAGCTTTCACTAATTTATAATTATCCATCGTTTTGAAGAAATCGCTTGGGATAGCATAAATGTCAAACCATTCCCAAACAGTGATTTTACGCGGATTATTTGGGCGCTCCACCCATTTTTCATCCACATAAACCGGCGCCGGAATCTCCTTGTTTTCAGCAAAACCGGGGTTTTTTACCACCGAAACGGCTGCCATATCAAACAGTGCCCTTCCCGGTGGATTTCCCCACATTCCGTATTGCTCAAACAGATTCACGGCATAGTCTCCAAAATTGTTAAACTGACCGCCGTGGCGACCGGTAACCGGAGTTTTGATTTTTGGTCCTTTCCCCGGCATCCGGTGCGAAATCTGATCTTTTGAGACCATCACCGCAGCCGTTCCCGAAGGTTTTCCGCCACGAACGGTAACCATTTCAAACGGCACATCCACATCCAAAATGTAGTTCATGGATTCAATATCCCAATCCTGGTTGTGCTCGCCCGGATTGGGATAATTGGAACCCAACCAGACAATTCTCACTTTTTCTGCAATTGCAGGCTCTTTCATCAGCGCCAGTGCAATATTGGTGAGCTTTCCCACGGGAAGAAGCACCAGCTTTTTATTGCGTTTTTTCATCGCCTGCTCAATGATAAAATCCACCGCTTCATGTCCATCAAACTGCGGCTGACCGATGCTGTTTTTAATCTCCTCAAAAGAGCCCTGGGCGCCGGTTTTTAACGGAATTTTATCAAAAAGATTTCCGCAAAGCTGCATCACCCTTTTGGCTTCATCGTAATGATCCTTGACATCCGACACATCCATAATACTTTCGGGCGTACTTGTGGCATTTACCGTAACTCCCTCTACCTTAAAATGATCACCACTAAAAAGCAGATACGCCAGCGCAAACTGATCATCCACTTCGTTGTTGGCATCGGTGTCAAAAATTACCGGAATTTTTGAACCGCCGGTCAATCCGCAAGCTCCAAGAAAAAAGAGCGCAACGACAATCAAACTCAAATTCAGTCTATTCATAATATATTGAATTAATGATTAAAATTCAGAAAAATATGTTCTTTTTTCGGGTTTTTGGGTTGAATACACAACTAAATCACCCAGATTAATCCCATATCCTTCAGGAACATGCAGCGCTTTTAATATGATGGTGTGTTTTCCTTCGGGAAGGTCATAATTCCAGGTTACCTCATTGCGACGTATTCGCGAAAGTGTGGGTAATTTAGCTGTTTCCAGCAATTGTTCGCCGGCATAAACTTCAATTTCAAGCACTTCATCGGGCATATTTGCCGGTTTGAACGCGCCGCCGCCTACCACAAAACCTGTCCCCTCAAACTCAAATGAAATTTCGGGATTGCCGGCAGAAATCTGTTGCCTCAATCTTCTTCGCTCAGATGGATGTAAACCTTCAAACCCGATTTCCAACGGAACCGTTTTGGGAGTCTGATATTTTATCAGAAAACTATCCTCCTCCTCCTGCCCACTGTTGCGTTTTATCATTTCCGCCGCATGGCGGAACCCAATTTCATACACTTTATTCAGCGACATATCGGTATATTTAAAATCCATATTTTCAACTTTGTCAATTCCCTGTTTCCAATAATCAGGGATATTTTCATAGCCGAGCATTGTTCCCAAAATGCCGCCGGAATTGGCTGGATTACAATCCGAATCGTATCCGCAGCGGGTGCTTATATCAACGGTTGCACCAAAATCACCTTTCCCGTAAAGCAACCCGATAACAATGTACGCCGCATTGATTTTTGCGTCTATATTAAACGGACGGAAAACCCCGTCGGGGCATCCTTTGTCGTAAGTCCATCTCTTTTGTACTCTGAACCATGCCGATTTCCAGTCGTTTGGATTCAGCCTGTAAGCCCGGATTACATCAGAAATACAGCGGTAAAATTCGCTCTGCGGCGGAATGGTTTTCAGCGCTTCCTCCACAATAAATTCAATGTTGTCGCTCACAAAAGCGAGAGCATACATCGAAGCCACATAAATTCCGCCATAAACGCCATCTCCGTAGTTCATAATGTGGCCGATGCGATTGGCAATTCCAACAGCCGAATTAACCATTCCCGGCGACATCAGTCCGGCAAAGTCCGATTCAATCTGAAAATCAATATCATCGGCATGGGGATTATTTTTCCAGTGCCCCGATTCCGGCGGCATGATTCCATGCAGAATATTGTAGCGTGCCGACTGGTTGGCATGCCACAAGGGATATTCAGCGTGTGCAAAAGCAAGCGCATGAAGCGAGTCGTGGGCATCAAGTCCATGTTTTTCAAATACTTCCACAAAAGTGAGGTCCATATAAACATCATCGTATAAACCCGGTTCATTTTCATAATACCACAACATCCGGGTATCGTCCCACGGAATGGGAACATGATCGCCGATCATGGTTCCGTTCCACTGGAATTCGGTAGGTCCGCCATAGGTACAGCCGATAACCTGCCCTGCCCAGCCACCTTTAATTTTATCCTGCAACACCGTTTTGGAAACTTTGATTGTTTCTCCGTCAGCAAAAGGTTGCTGTCTGCTTTTTTCCGGGTGCACTGTGCATCCGTACAAAAATGTCAAAATCATCAAAGCGTAAATAAAAGTCTTCATAATTTTTAATTTTCCTGCTGTTTATTCAATTTTTATCTTTTCCTCCGTGGAACACTGTGTTCTCCGTGGTAAAATCTTTTTTTATCATCACATAAAATTATATTTTGTGAACAATTATGTTTATTGCAGTTCAACTTATTTAAACTGAAACTGCCGGATTTCCTCTAACGTTGGCGTCGATGGCTGTGCTCCCATTCGCGTAACCGAAATGGCTGCTGCGCGCTGGGCAAAATCAATGGCAGCAGTTATCTCTGCACCGTCCGCAAGCGCCGAAGTCAAAGCTCCGTTAAACACATCGCCGGCGGCAGTAGTATCCACAACATCAACCTTATAGCCTGAAATTGCTCCTTCAAATCCGGGAGATTTCAGGTAAACGCCTTTTCTGCCCATCGTGATGATGACCGTCCTGTTTTCGGCACCGGAAATTTTTTCTGCCATCTGCGGAATATCGTTTTCCGTAAATTCTTCAGTGCCTGAAAGAATCGCTGCTTCCGTTTCATTAGGGGTAATGACAGACACATTTTCCAGCAGGCTTTTTGGTATTTCCGTTCCGGGAGCCGGATTCAGAATAAAGGGAATCTTTTTTGAGCGGGCGATTTCTGCCAGCGCCTCTACCGTTTTCAGCGGAATTTCTAATTGTGCCAGCACCATTTTAGCGCCTTCAAAAGCTTTTTCAAACCGGTGAATATCTTCCGGCAGAAGAAAACTGTTGGCGCCGGGCGCTACCGCAATACTGTTTTCTCCATCCTCTGCCACATTAATCAGTGCAATTCCGGAATGGGTTCCCCGTTGCACTTTTATAAATGAAACATCAATTCCCTCCTTTTTATAGTTTTCAACGGATTGCTTTCCAAAAGCATCATCGGAAACGCAGGTTATAAAGGTTACATCTGCACCGGCACGAGCGGCAGCAACTGCCTGATTTGCCCCTTTCCCGCCGGGAATAACCATAAAGTCAGCGCCAAGAACGGTTTCGCCCGGCGCGGGAATATGCGGCACCCTGACCACCATATCCGTATTGGAACTGCCAACAACAACGATTTTATTCTTCATGCCGATTAAAATAATCTTGCAGCAATTATCAGTGCAAGTCCTACAACAAAGAACAGGAACATGGCTGTAAGTAAGCCGGTTACACCTTTCGCACCCTTAAATTCCTTCCAGATGAACACACCCCAAAGCGCTGCAATGAGCGTGGCTCCCTGCCCCAATCCGTAGGAAATGGCAAATCCCGCCTGTTCGGCAGCAATAATGTTGAGCGTCATTCCCAAACTCCAGATTGCGCCGCCCAAAATTCCAATCAGATGCAGTTTTGTGTCTCCTTTTGCAAAATAATCTCTGAAAGTTGCCCTTTCGCCGTCAATGGGGCGATACATGAAAAAGGTATTCCATGCAAAGTTGGAAATCAGCAGTCCCACTGCAAAAACAACTGACGCAGTATATGGAGTCAGTTTTCCGGCTTCTGGATTTATAAAGTCGGCAGACATGGAAGCAGCCACAAAGCGGTAGAAAAATCCCATCAGAAAACCGGCAACTAACGAAATGATGATTCCTTTCCCGGAAGCTCCGGCGCCTTTTCCCGACATTTTCCGGTATGCCAGCGCATCTAAAATGATGGCTACGGTTACCAAAGCCACGCCGGTGAACAGAACCACCGGATTTCCGAGCGGTGTGGCGATAAAATTGGTTACAACGCCCAGCACCAATGCCAATCCGATGCCGATAGGGAAAGCAACCGACATTCCGGCAATGGCAATGGCGGCTACTAACAGAATATTGGCAAGATTAAAAACAACGCCGCCGGTGAATGCGGCAATAAGCGATTTTCCGTCAGCCTGCTGCAAGTCGGCAAGAAAACTCCTGCCTTCGGTGCCAATGCTGCCGGCTGTGAAGGCAAGCAGAAGCGCCAAAATCAGTACGCCAATGGCATAGTCCCAATAATAGAGCTGAAAGGGCCACTGTTTTTGAGCCATTTTTTGGGTATTAGCCCACGAACCCCAGCACAACATTGTGATAAAGGCAAGAAAAACTGCCCAACCGTAAGAATGAATAACTACCATGGTTTTGAAATTTTAGTTTTTAAATATTTTTTACGCGAAAAGAACTTTTTGCCACAAAAGCACAAAAACCTGCCTACCGACAGGCAGGCACGAAAACTCACAAATTATTTAAAACTGATTATCAGCTTTTTGTGAAACTTTGTGCCCGCCAAAGGCAGGATTTAGTGACTTTGTGGCATTTCTGTTTTTGAGTTTTTAATTATTTTCTCTTTGCGTGAAACTCTTCTCTTTATTCAGGGATATGCCTGTAGCAAACCCTTATGCTCTCCAATGCCGATTCGGGGGAAGATTTCACAGGTTTTTCACCCGATTCAACGCATGAAATGAAATAGTTGATTTCGGAAGAAAACCCATCGTTTGCATCACCTGCCGGAGCAAGCTCCGACTGAGAATTGGTTGCCACTACAATATTTTCAGGATTTTCGGAAGTATAAAAAACACTTGCATTTTCAAACTGAGCCGAAAACCGCGCCTGAAAAGGATATTCCGTATGAAAAACATTTCCTCCTTCAATCCTGACCTGCAGCTCCTTCCCCGGATAGCTCCAGTTAGCAGACACATAATCATACGCACTCAATTTTCCCGGCAGATTGAAGGAACTGATTTCTCCGGGAACACCGCACACCCACTGCGCAAAATCAATATCGTGAATGACCAGATCGAACAGCGCTCCCCCCGATGAGCCAAACTCTTTCTGCCTGTCAATCCACTGCCCCCACGCCGGCACACCCGAAAACCGGGAGAGCGACAGAAACTTCAGTCTCCCATATTTCTCACTGTCAATCAGGTCTTTCAGATAAGAATACGCAGGCATAAACCTGACCACATGCCCCACCATCAGAATCCTGTTTTTCTCCTGTGCTAACCGAATCAGCGTTTCGCCCTCCTCCACACTCAGCACAAACGGTTTTTCCACAAAAACATGAACGCCGGCTTCAAGTGCAAGTTTAACCATCTCAAAATGCAGCTTTGTGTGCACAGAAATAATGCAGGCATCAGGTTTTTCAGTTTCAAGGCATTTTTCAAAATCGTCGTAAATATTCACCTTTTCAAGGTCTTTTGCCGCAAGAGCATCCGTGGCGAAATTTCCTGTTTGTTCTCTGAGTTTTTTAAAAATACCCTCCTTATCTTTATCCACAATGGCAGCAAGGCGCACAGCGGGATTCTTCAAAATATTACCGGTGTGGGTCATTCCCATAAACCCAAACCCTACAACTACAATTTTCACCATATCAATTCACTCCTTTTACTTTCATTTTTAATGTATATACTGATGTTCGCGCCGTAATGAACAGCACGTTTTTTTTCTTTCCGCCAAAACAGACATTGGAGGGACTTTCAGGCACGTCAATCTCGTTAATCAACTCTCCATCAGGAGAGTAAACCCACACTTTCCCCAAGGTAAGATAAACATTTCCCTTATTGTCGATGGTCATTCCGTCAGACCCGTTTGGTGCAAAAAAAGTTTTATTCGCGAGAGAGCCATCCGGCTGAATATCATATTTCCATGTTTTCCGGTCATTAATATCCGACACATAAAGCGTTTTGCCGTCGGGCGTTCCAACTAATCCGTTGGGCTGCTTGTAGTCATCAATCACACGGGTGATTTTCCCGTCAGGACTGATGTAATAAACCCCGCGCACCTCCTGCTCTTCACCGCGCCCCTCTTCCCACCATTTTCGATGATAGTAGGAATCTGTAATATAAATTTTCCTATCACGCGAAACCCAAACATCATTTGGTCCGTTGAGCAATTTTCCGTCATATCCTTCGTGAACAAGGTGAAAAGCTTTGTTTTGGTCGAAATAGCCCAACTGATTGTGCAGATCAGCACAAGTGTATAAATTGCCTTTCCGGTCGAAATACATACCGTTGGAACGGCGCGTTCCTTCCAGCCAGAGCGACACCCCGTTTTTTTCGTCCCAAACATAAATCCGGTCATTTGGCTGATCTGTGAAATAGACCCTGCCATTGTAGGCTTCGGCAGGTCCCTCGGTAAACGAATAGCCACTGCCGGCTTTTTCAACTACTGCATTTTTTTGAATGATTTCCCCTTTTTGAGCATTTGCCAAAAGGGAAAAAAGCAAGAAAAAAGAGAAAAGAGAAGTTTTCATTTTGATTATGTTTTTATTTTTACAAAATCCTCATACATCAAATAATCAACTGACTACAAACATCATACAGGACGAATATAACCGCCTCTGTATTTTCTGGCAAGCAGCTTTGCTGCCGTTTCATTTTCAACAATCGTTTTTTGGGCATTATCCCATTTTACACCGGAGCCGGTGTAGTAAGAGATCATTGCAAGCTGTACGGTTGTGGTAGATTTCCAGGCATCTTCGGTGGTGCAGCTCAGCAGTTTTTTGTCGTTCGCTTTCACAGCCCGAATAAAATCTGCAACATGTTTCTCCTGCACGTCCGGGGTCGGAGTTTCCATAATTTGCTGCTGTCGGTCTCTTCCGACGGGTTGCAACATCAATCCGTCATTGGAAGCAAACAGGGTGGCTTTTTCGCCATAAAAGAAAATTCCGTTGTTGAAACGGGCGTCAAACTCACCGGTTCCCCAAAGCCGGTGCTCCCATAAAACGGGGCACTCTTTAAAATTCATGGTAACGTTCAGCGTATCGGGAGTTGTAATCCTTCCCTTCAGTATATCCAGAGCGCCTTCGGCATGAATTGAATCCGGAATTTCCATGCCCATCACCGTGCGGATAATATCGATATGATGAATTCCCCAATCCACTAAATGTCCGTTTCCGTACTCTTTTTCCAGTCTCCATGCCTTGTGCCCGATACTGGGTCTGTAGGGAAGTTTTGGCGCCGGTCCACACCAGGCATCCCAATCCAATGAAGCGGGCGGCTCCTGAATTGTGGTATCTTCCTGCCCCGGATTATAGTGAATTTGGGCAGCAATCTGCCGGATTTTTCCGGTTGTACCGTTTTCAATCAGCTCTCTGACTTTTTGAAATGAAGCGCTCTGTCGTCTTTGGAAACCAATCTGCACAATATTTCCGGCTTTTTCCACCGCTTTCACCATCGCCTTGCCCTCCTCCACATCATAAGCAAGCGGTTTTTCGCAATAGATGTGCAGCCCTTTTTCGCAGGCGGCAATAAACTGGAGTGCGTGCCATTGCGGCGGAGTTCCGATAATCACTGCTTCCAGGTTTTTTATTTCTAACAGTTCCCGGTAATCCTTAAATTTTCGGGGAAGACTTCCCTGCAGTTTCGCGATTTCGCGGGCGCTGTTTTCCAGATGTTCCGAATCCACATCGCAAACTGCCACAATCTCCACGTCGCCAACTTTAAATGCGGCATTAACTATCACCATTCCGTACCAGCCGCAGCCAATCAGCCCGACTTTGATTTTCGGTTCGTGCATAAATGCCGGCATACGAACTGACGCAACTATTCCGGCTGTTCCGGCAGATGCTTTTTGCAAAAATGACCTTCTGTCCATGTTTTTCAGATTATTTTACCACAATGAATACCCGCTTTAAATTATAAAGCAAGTAAAAAAAATTACTGCTATATTGCAATTTTATGCGCTGCCAATTCACAGCAAAATAGCATTTTTTCTTCGGTTCAAAGTGATTTCTGTCAATAAATCAGGAAAGATTTTCCGGAATCGGTCAAATTTGAACTAATTTTGAATAAAATATCTGTGAAGAAATTTTCCGGAATACTTTTAATTTGTTGTAACTCAAATGCTGTAAACTTTACGACTGAAAAAATGTAAGCAACAATATGTTGCAAAATTGATTAAATAAAACGCTGTGGCTTTTTGTGGTGAGAAAAAGATTTTATCACAAAGAACAGGAAGCTTCACGGAAAAAACAATTGAATTATTTATAAGGAAGAATATTTAAAAAATGAATAAAAAAATTTGGTATCTGCCATTGGGATTATCGCTTATCATAGCATTGACAGCGGTTCTCTTTCATTATCCCGTCCATATTGAAAATGCTCTGACTCTGGAACCTGAAACGGGTTTCGGAGTGCGGCTCAACACTTTAAAAACCGTTTTTGAGCCGGCATTGGGCATTCTGGTTTATTTCAACCGGGCTTTATATCCAATCAAAGAATTAGTATTCGTGCTTTACTGGGTGGTATTGGTTTTTATCGTTTATACGCTGGCAAAGGCATTGATGCAGAAAGAGAGAAAACAGCGAAACAGTTTTTTGAGAGAACAGCTTATCAATTTACCCATCGTCATCGGGTTATGGTTCACTTTTTTTGTGATTGCCCTTTTTATTCACCTGCCCAATGATCGGATTGTGAACAAGACGGAAAATCAGGTACTTGTTACAACGCACACCCATTCCGAGTTTAGTCACGACGGGCTTATTTCACAGGAAAACCTGCTGAAATGGCACCGGCGCAATGGCTTTGATGCTTTTTTCATCACCGACCACAGTAACCATAAACAGACGCTTGAGTTTGTGAATTCACGCCGCAACAAGGAGTTGTCCGGCGAACCGTTCGTCTTTTGTGGAGAAGAGTTTTCCGGAAGTAACCACCTCAGCCTCCTTGGACTGAAAAGCGATTTCAGCACTAAAGGATTGCCCGATTCGGCTGTTGTGGCAATGGCACGGGCTGAAGGGGCTGCCGTCCTTGTGAACCACTGGTTTGACGGCGAACGAAAAACGCTCGAATACTACCGCGACCTTGGCGTTGACGGTTTTGAAATTGAAAATACGGCAACTGATAAGCGGTATGACCGCGAAGTTTACCGGCGCATTAAATCCTTTTGTGAAGCGAATGACCTGATTATGAACGGCGGGCTTGATTTTCACGGCTACGGCGGTGTCTGCACCCTCTGGAATGCCTTTCTGATTCCGGAATGGAACAGTTTAAACTGGTACGAAAAAGAGGAGGCAATTCTGAGCATTATCAAAACACGCGACCAAAGCAAGCTAAAGGTGCTTCTGCTGAATGACAGATCATATTATGAAATGAAGAACCTGTTTTTTCGTCAGATTGCAACGTTTGTAAACTATTTCAGAACGCTCAGATTCACTCAGGTTTTATCATGGATTTTCTGGATTTTTCTTCTGATATATCTCCGCCGGGAAACCGGATACGGACAACGGTTTTCATGCCGAAAAGTCCTTCCCGTAATCGGAACGGCAGGCGGTCTGTTCCTGATCATTCTGGGACTTGCCTTTATTTTCAGAATTCAGGATGTGGAAGGATTCACCAAAATTTACCCAAAATACAGCCGGATTCTGTTCTATGCAGGTTCTCCGCTGCTTATTTTTTCACTGATCACCACTTATTTCAGAGTTTTCAGAGACAAAAGGGATAGCAGATAATCAGTTTTCCTGTTTGCTTGTGAGCGTCAGTTTTGCAGATTGTAACCCGGTGGAAGTTGCCTCAATTTTGATATTTCCGGGATTATCTTTTTCCGAGCGGACAATCAGCATCGCCTTCCCGTAAAACAGTTTTCGGTAGTCAGCCTGAAACGGCTCATAAGAGCGCTGGTCGCCATTCCCGACTCCGGCAATTTCACCCGCTCCTTCAACTTTAAAGTTGATGAGATTGTCTGCCAGCGGACAAAGATTTCCATTTTTATCGTATGCCTCTACCAGAATAAAGCTCAAATCTTCGCCCGTTGCGCTGATAACATTACGGTCGGGAGTTAACCGGATTGTATGCGGTTTGCCGGCAGTTTTCACCACCGCTTCGCCCACCGGCTTTCCCTCTTTGTAGCCGACTGCTTTCAGCTCGCCGGGTTCATAAATCACATCGTGCCACATCAGCCGGTAGCGCTCAGTGGAAACTTGTGAAGTGGGATTTTTAAATTTTTTCCCGAGCGATTTTCCGTTGAGAAAGAGTTCGGCGCTGTCGCCATTGGTGTAAACAAACACCGGCACCGGCTTTCCCTCATTTCCTTCCCAGTTCCAGTGCGGAAGGAGGTGTACCATATTTTCCTCCGGTTTCCAGTAACTTTTATAAAGATAGTAGCGGTCTTTGGGGATACCCGCCAAATCGACAATTCCGAAATAGGAGCTCCGTGAAGTTTCAAACGGATAGGGTTCGCCCAAATAATCAAATCCTGTCCAGACAAACTCCCCTGCGATATACTTTCCTTCCTCCTGCCACAAAAAATCATCGTCTGGAATTTCCGAATAAAAACCTGAATTCAAATCCCAGGAAGTTACATAATTAGTAGTGGAGAAATCGTCCTTTTTCTTCGGCAGGGTGAGTTCATAAAATCCGCGTGTGCTCACCGCTGATGCAGACTCACTGATAATTACCGATTTGGAAGGATCAAGTTTCCGCGCAAGACTCCAGCGTTGATCATAGTTCCAGGAGTGCACGTCATAGTAATCAAAATGGCGCCAGATTGCATCGCTCTCCTGATGGCAAGCCATTGTTACCGGGCGCGTTATGTCATATTTGCGGACAAATCCCACCATTGCGGCGAGTCTGCGCAAGCCGTAATCAAAATTGGTCTGCAGATCTCCCATTTCATTACCGACACTCCAGATAACCACCGAAGGGTGATTTCTGTCGCGCATCACAAAATTGCGGATGTTGCGTTCGCCAAACGCATAAAAATCGGTCCCCCGGACAAAATCTGCGGTATTGTTCCATTTGTCAAACGCCTCATCAAACACCACAAAACCCATTTTATCGCACAGCTCCAGAAATTCGGGAGCCTCAACATTGTGGCTGTTCCGAATGGCATTCACACCCATCGCTTTCATCATTTCAAGCTTTCGTTCCATTGAGCGGTAGTTGAATGCGGCGCCCAACGGACCATGGTCATGGTGCAGGTTCACCCCTTTCAGCTGCAACCGCCTTCCGTTCAGGTGAAAACCGTCATCAGCAGTGAATTTAAAAGTGCGGAAACCGAAAGTTGTCTCTTTCTCATCCAAAATTTCACCTCCTTTCTTCACAATGGTTTTCAGCCGGTAGGTTACGGGATTGTCCACATCCCACAAAGTTGGGGAGATTACCGCCAGCCAGTGGTCAAATTCCATTGAGCTTCCCGCGGCAATTTTCTTTTTGTTTTCCGAGGAAGTAATTTCCACGGAATCAGCATTTAGCACTTTCACCTCAACGCTGATTTCCATATCGCTATCGCTGAGATTCAATATGTTATTCAACGTGCGCATTTCGGCATGAGAATTTTCCACAACCGGCGTGGTGATGTAGGTTCCCCAAATTTCTGCATGAACCGGATTTACTGTCATCATCTGCACTTTCCGGTAAATGCCTGCGCCGGGATACCAGCGGCTGCCGTGATTTCGGGTGTCAACATGCACGGCAATGGTGTTTTCCTGTCCGAAACGGACAAACTCAGTGGCATTGACATAGAAGGAGTTGTAGCCGTAATCCCACTCACCGGCAAGTTCTCCGTTAATGTAAATTTTCGGATTTGCCATGATTCCGTCAAACATAAAATAGACAACTTTCCCCTTTTTGTTTTCATCGACCGTGAATGTTTTGCGGTACCAGCCTTCGCCCCGCCAGGGAAGTTTTCCGGTTTGTCCGTTCTCTTCTTCATTAAACGGACCGGCGATTGCCCAGTCGTGCGGAATTTTTACCGCTTCCCATTT
>CAYNOQ010000051.1:0-15884 GCA_964398855.1 uncultured Mariniphaga sp.
GTTCAGGACACATGAATATCAATATTGTAGGTTTGAGTGAATTACTTTTTCAGGCAGGTGATGAAATAGCCGCTTTCGATGGGGATATTTGTGTTGGTGCAATTAAACTAAATGATAATGATATGCTGAATGATGCAGCGGGGATAAATGCCTCAATTTCTGATATTGACGCCGAGAATGGGTTTGTCGCCGGTCGTTCAATTGAGCTGATGGCAAAAAGTTTTCAATCGGGTGATGAATTTCAGGTGTTGCCGGAAAATAATATTGAAGGCGAAATGATTTTTCAACCAAAATCCAGTGTTTTTATTTTGTTACAAAATCAGGTTATCGTAAATTCAGATACTAAACATTCTAATTTTCAGATATATCCAAATCCTGCCAGCGAAAAAGTGACAGTCAGGTTTTCAAAATTGCCACAGGAGGAAACACGGATTATTCTTTTTGATTTAACCGGAAAGCAATTGCAGAGCAGGATTGTGAGCTCAATACAGGAAACGCTTGATATTAAATCATATCCTTCAGGCATTTATATGATAAAAACAATTATCGGAAAAAACTCGAGTGTGAAAAAACTGATAAAAAAATGAGTCTGATCAACCTGGAATGGATGAAGCAATTCACAAGAGACCAAAACAGAAAGTTGCCTGAAAACCAGTATGAGTTTATTGATTTAGAATACACAAATACTTTCTCAATTAACAAGAGACAGATAGCAAAATAAAAAAGAGATAAAGCTCAAGAGCTGTAAGTCAGAAAACAAGGAGCCGCTTTCAACTGATTGCGGCTTCCCTTATTCTGATGAATGCACTCCTGATTATTGAAAATAGAAGCAGCTACATCGTTTGATACCAATCGAAAATCATTTCTACTCCTTTTTCTATATCAATCTTATGGTGCCAGCCCAGCGAATGCAATTTCGAAACATCGGTAAGTTTGCGCATGGTTCCGTCGGGTTTTTCGGTGTTGAAAACAAGTTCGCCCTTAAAACCAATTTTTGCCTTAATCAGTTCTGCCAATTTTTTGATGCTTATCTCCCGTTCAGTTCCAATGTTGATATGCGTGTTTCTTATCTCTTTCTGATCATTAGAGATCAGGTCTTGAAAATCTATATTTTTCATTATGAAAACGCAGGCATCTGCCATTTCTTCGCTCCAAAGGAATTCACGCATCGGCTTTCCGCTACCCCAGATTTCAATAGCAACATTTTCTCTTTCCCCGGATGGCATAATTCCATATTTGGTTAAAATATTTTTGATTTTATCTTTGGTAGCATTTCCGTCAACATCTTCAATTGGGCGTTTGTCGAGATCTTTTGAAATAGCTTTCCAGTTATTTTCTTCAAGGCATTTACCTAAATAAATTTTGCGCAATAATGCTGGCAAAACGTGCGACTTTTCCAGATCAAAATTGTCATTAGGACCATACAGGTTTGTAGGCATAACCGAAATGAAGTTGGTACCGTATTGAATATTATAGCTTTCGCACATTTTTATACCCGCAATTTTTGCAATAGCATAAGGTTCGTTGGTGTATTCCAGTGGTCCCGTGAGCAGATAATCTTCAAGCATGGGTTGTGGGGATTCTTTGGGATAGATACATGTGCTGCCCAGGAATAACAGCTTCTTTACATTGTGTTTGTATGCTGAATGAATAACGTTATTCTGAATAGTAAGGTTTTCGTAGATAAATTGCCCGCGATATGTGTTGTTTGCTATTATGCCACCAACTTTTGCCGCTGCAAGGAAGACAAACTCAGGTTTTTCACGGCTGAAAAAATTATCGACAGCACCGGCATCCATCAAATTTAGCTCAGCTCTGGATTTACCAATTAAATTATGGTATCCTTTCGATTTTAAATTTTCCCGGATTGCCGAACCCACCAGCCCTTTGTGTCCGGCTATATATATTTTTGAATGTTTGTGCATGACTTTTAAACAATGTGAAAATATTTCTCATAAAGAGTATTATTTGAAAATATGCAATTTAGCATTGTTGTTCACAGAAATTACCATTTTCGAACTCCGGCGTATTCATCCATCAGCTGCCCGCAAGCTGTCTTATTTTTGAAAGATCATCAAATCCTGGACGTTATTTGCTGGAGTCATATTGAAAATTCCGGAATTTTGATTTTTACTGTGTCATTCTCTTTGTTCTTATTTTTTTCTGTTCTTATTCAAAATAATTCAAAATACGATATCCGCCATTGCGAAGATAAGCATCTTTTTTCATCAGTTTTATATCGGATAAAATCATGTCTTCTATCAAGCCTTTCAAATCGTATTCAGGTTCCCATCCTAAAACCTTTTTGGCTTTGGAGGCATCGCCAATCAACATTTCTACTTCTGTTGGTCTAAAATATTGCGGATCAACTGAAATTAAAGGTTTCCGGGCTTTCTTCACTGAATAATTTTCTAATCGCATCTTTATATTTTCGAGATATTGGCTGCCAACATTTTCATTAAAAACTGCTTCATTCACACCGGCTATGTATCCTTTTTCTTCAATATCTTTTCCCTCAAATGAAATTAACAGCCCCAGTTTTTCGCCAGTCATCTTAATAAAATCACGGATTGAGGTTGTAGTTCCCGTTGCAATCACATAATCGTCGGGTTTATCCTGCTGAAGGATAAGGTACATTGCCTGCACGTAATCTTTGGCGTGTCCCCAGTCGCGCTGCGCTGAAAGATTCCCTACGTATAATGTGTCTTGCATGCCTAAAACTATACGTGCCATTGCCCGTGTGATTTTTCTGGTAACGAAAGTTTCGCCGCGTATCGGTGATTCATGGTTAAAAAGTATGCCGTTGGAAGCATGCATATTGTAGGCTTCGCGGTAGTTTACAGTTATCCAGTATGCATACAGTTTTGCCACACCGTAGGGAGAGCGCGGATAAAACGGTGTTTTTTCATTTTGTGGAATTTCCTGTACTAATCCGTAAAGTTCGGATGTTGACGCCTGATAGAACCTTGTTTTATTGGAAAGTCCCAGCAGGCGGATAGCCTCTAAAATTCGCAGCACACCAATTCCATCAGAGTTTGCGGTGTATTCGGGTGTATCGAAACTCACTTTAACATGGCTCATTGCTGCCAGGTTATATATTTCGTCGGGCTGCACTTCCTGGACGATACGTGTAAGGTTCATACTGTCGGTTAAATCGCCATAATGCAAGATCAGGTTCCGGTCATCAATATGTGGTTCCTGATATAAGTGGTCAATTCGTTCGGTGTTAAACATTGATGCACGGCGTTTAAGCCCATGTACAATATAGTCTTTTTTTATCAGAAATTCGGCTAAATAAGCGCCATCCTGACCTGTGATGCCTGTTATAAGTGCTTTTTTCTTACTCATGTGTAGTGTTTAAATGGTTAAAGAGTTGAAAGGTCTAATGTTGATTTTTTGTTTTTTTGAATATCGGAAGTTTCTTTCTCGATGAGCATGTTGTATATTTTCTCCCAATCGGGCAGACCTAAAAGGTTACGATCATCTATATAAATATCGGCATAAATTTTTCTGCTGTAAGTATTGTCAAATTCCTCACCATCAAAATTATTGTTCACAGCATAGAATGTCAGTCCTCTCTTTTTACAGAACTCAAGCGCTTTGTCCAAATCTTTCCCTGAGCGATATGTCCAAAGAATCAACTTGTGTCCTTTTTTTTGAAGAAGTTTCAAGGTCTTTATGGCGAATGGTATTTCCTTTCCCATTGCCGGATATTTATGTGTTACGATGGTTCCGTCAAAATCTACTGCTATAATCATAATAAAATAAGAAGTGTTGATACATGATCTGAGAAATCTGAGATTACATAGTTTTTACAGGGTGGCTCTTTTGTGTTGTAATGTGTTGTGTTATTAGATTTTATGATTTTAGTGTCTTTCAATATGGGGTTTCAATTACATTCTATTTCCATAAAGTTATTCAGCTGAAAAATTATGTCCGTTTGTATTTGTTTCCCAATGTTTAGCATTGTTTATATCCATGTTTTGAAATTTGCCATTAATATTTTGGTCAAATTGCATAAATCCATTCAATTTTTCTTTCTGCATATAATTTGCGTTTACTGAAACATACTCAGGAATAATTTGCATAAGCTTTTTAACTAAAAAATAGCGACTTTCATTTTCGACACTTTGTAATAACTCCTCAATTTGCCTGCTAATGATAATCAGATTATGTTTTCTGTCTTTGCCAATCATTATTTTTTCATTAGGAGTATTCAGAAGTTGTTCTTCCTTATTATCGAGTAATTCCTCGTAAAGTTTTTCTCCCGGACGGAGTCCTGTAATTTTTATTTCAATGTCCTGTCCCGGAACAAATCCTGAAAGCCAGATCATTTTTTCTGCCAGATCGATAATCCTGACAGGTTCTCCCATATCAAAAACAAAAATTTCACCTCCGTTTCCCATAAAACCGGCTTCAAGCACCAGTTGACATGCCTCCGGAATAGTCATAAAATAGCGTGTAATATTTTTATGGGTAACGGTTACGGGACCTCCCTTTTTAATTTGTTTTTCAAATAATGGCACTACCGAACCTCTTGAACCCAGAACGTTTCCAAACCGGGTGGTTATAAATTGTGTGGTATATTTCCCTGACTGAGCCAGTGCCTGAATATACATTTCGCTTAATCGCTTGGTTGCTCCCATTACATTAGTGGGATTAACAGCCTTGTCTGTTGAGATTAACACAAATTTTTCCACTCCGAATTCAATAGAAACATCCACGAGATTTTTATTCCCACCTACATTTACCTTGATTGCCTCATCAGGGAATTCTTCCATTAAGGGGACATGTTTATATGCAGCCGCACTAAAAACTATACTGGGTGAAAATTTAAAAAAAGCTTCACGAAGTTTTGCCTTATTGGTTACATCGCCTACAATTACTTCAAAGTCAGCATAGTTGTGATTAACTAATATTTCTTGCTGCAAATCATATAAATCAGATTCTGCTTTGTCAAACAGTATAACTTTTCGAACTTTAAATTTTATTAGCTGGCGTACTATTTCGGAACCAATTGAGCCGGCAGCTCCGGTAATGAGCACTATTGAATCTTTTAGCCCAAGCTCAATTTTATTTTTGTCCAGCTGAATGGTTTTTCTTCCTAATAAATCTTCAATCTTTATCCGCGGTATCGTTTTCATGCGAAGTTCGCCTTTAATCCATGTATTCAGGGCAGGAACTTCTTTAACGATAATACCAAGTTGAAGGCATCTATCATACAGTCTTTTTTTCTGCTTACTGCTAATGTCACTGTTTTCTACGGCAAAAATAATTTCTGTAACTTCTTTTTTGGGAATAATTTGATCAAATGTTTTTTGTTCAGTATAGATAGGAATGCCTGATATGTATTTGTTTTGCAATGAGCTGTTGTTGTCAATAAACCCAACCAGAATAAAGTTTTCGGAAGAATCACTGAGTAGAGCAGAATAGGTGGTTCTTGCCAGATGTCCTGCTCCCACTATCATTATTTTCTTTGATATATTTTTTGTATCGCTTAGGTTATGAAACAAAAATTGAGCTGCAATCCGTGATATACTCAGAATACCGGATAGTAATAAAACAAAAATAATTATGACCGAAAGTGGCATAGCCAGAAATGATGGCATGTTTGCAGCGTTAGCTGCTAATGAAATCACAGATAGTACTATCCCGGCACCCACAACAGCAATAATTATACGCGACACATCTGTTATTGTGCTGTGTCTCAGTATTCCTGAATAGGATTTGTACTTTTTGAAAAAGATAATGAGAACCGGAAAAATAACGACCAGGCTTAACATTTCAATGCGAGGCTCCACCATTTTTAAATCAAAATTATGCCGGATAAGAAAAGCACAGAACCATGATAAGACTGCTGTTGCTAAATCAAATAGTAATATAAGCCATCGGGGCAAATATTTTTTCGAAAAATAATGTACATATCGTTTCATATTGAAAAAATTTAAATGTGTTTGGTAATTAGAAAACAATTTTTTAGATAGTTCAGATTTTGCAGGTTGTTAAGTAGTTATCTTAAAGGAATTAGTAATTCCGGGACTGTAAGCGCTTGTGCACTACATGTCTGAAGAAAAGGTAAGTAAGACAGAGAATTAAAAGGAACAGGAAAAATATTGTGTTTGACATTTGTTCGAGAGAAATTAATTTTATTGTAATAATGTTCACAATTAGCTGTATCATTCCGTAAATACAAGTCACAAACATGTGAGGGTATTTGCATTCGTTACTTAAGTACTGATACAGATGCGTTCGATGTGCGCTAAAAATATTTTCTTTTCGACTCAGTCGGAAAAGTATCGTAACAATGGCGTCAATCCCATAGACAGCAAAGAATAAAATGTATTCAAAATGTCCTGTTTTAAGTATTAAGCTAAGCATAAACCATGCAAGCAGAAAGGCTAAGCTTACACTGCCAACATCGCCCGCAAAGGTTTTTGCATTATTACGTGCATTGAAAAAAGAAAAAATAAGAACCGATATGATAAGAATGACTATAAGTTGCTGTGAAGCAAAATCAACGGAGTGGTTTAGCCACGCAAAGGAACCTAATGAAACTAAGCCATAAATAGCTGAAATTCCATTTATGCCATCCATAAAATTAAAGGCATTGATCCAGCCGATTGTAAAGAAATAGAGCAACAGAATTTCATACCACCGGACTTCAAAAATACTGAGCTGCCAAAATAAAAGGCTGACTGCCAAGAATTGAGTTATAATTCTGATTCCGGAAGGTAAAGTTTTCACATCATCATAAAAACTGACTGCCGAAACAAGTAATAATGCACAAGTAATCAAATACTGATCTCTTTCCAACATCAAAAACCACAACAAAACGGCTATTGGAAAAATAATTCCACCACCCCGGATAGTAGCTTTATAATGAGAACTTCTTCCGACAGGTATATCAATAATTTTGAAATAATTGGCTATTCTGAAATATGCCAGCAAAAGAAGAAGTTGTAGTATAAATATTATTGCGTAAATGGGCATTGTAAATTGGCTGATTTTCCGGGCAGTTTATTTCTTGGCAACCTGCATATGTTACCGGTTAAAGGATTGCAGTGTTTTTTTTATTCCTTCTTCTGCACTAACTGGCATTTTGCTAATTCCAAGCGTTCTGATAAGTTTTTTGTTGGATACCACATAAGATTCTGTCAGTTTTTTTAATCGTTCACTATTTATGGGTAAACCCAGAAGATCGCCTAATTGTGCAATGCTATAAATCATTTTCTTGTTTAGTTTCCAAATTTGTGCTTTTGTTCCTTTCGACTCGGCAATTAACTGAATCAATCGGTTGGTTGAAATAGCATCATCATCAGCCATCAGATAAAATCCCGGAGCAATATCTTTTTCTAAAATATTATTCAATACAAAAAGTAAATTGTCAATTGAGGTAAAAGATCGTTTGTTTTCAAAAAGTCCTAAGGGCCACGGAATTCTGCGCTGTAAAAGCTTATAGAGTAAGAATAAATTGCCTTTGTCACCCGGACCATGAATCATGCAGGGGCGCAGGATGTATATTTTTTTGTTCTTTGGTAAGTCCTGATTCAGAATATATTTTTCAGCAGCAAATTTTGATTTGCCATAGGGTGTGTGCGGATTTGGCAAAGTCAGCTCAGTGAGAACATTTTCATTAACAGTATCAGCAACAGCTTTCACAGAGCTGAAAAAAATAAACTTTTTAGCATTTGACTCTTTGAAGTATTTGAAAATTTTTTCTGTTAATCCAACATTTATGTCAAAATATATTTTTTCATCTTTAGTTTTACTTGTGTCGTGAGCTTTTCCTGCGAGGTGAATTATGACTTCAACTTTTGCCCAGTTTATTTCTTCTAAATGATTCCAGTCGAAAAACTCCCCGTAAGCGTGTTTTTCAGGCTGAAACAGATCAACAGCAATTAATTCATGACTATTCGTTGCTTTTATTGATTCAGACAGATTTGTTCCTATGAAACCAAAAGCTCCGGTAACTAGTACATACATATTGTTTTATGTGTTTTGTAACCCGTTAAATTGACTGGAATTTTATTTAATGTCTGGTTTAAATTCTTGTCAATTCAAAAAAATATATTATCGGGTAATACCAGATTATTTTCATAACCCGGCTAATTTGCTTTCTTGGTTCAGTCAGTATTCTGTAAAACCAAATCAGGTTGAATTTGGTTGCCCAGTTCGGAATATCTGTAATTGTGCCTGAGAAATAGTTTAATGCTGCACCAACACCAAGCATCATGCCTTTGTCAATATGGGGCAGGAGTTTTGACATGAAGATTTCCTGCTTGGGTGCACCGAGGGAAACCCAGATATAGCGTGGTTTTATTGTGTTGATTTGTCTGGCAATTTCTACATAGTCAAACTGGTCAACATCTAAAAATGGTGTTGGAATATAATGAAGATCGGGATAGCTGCCACTCTCGGATAGCTTCTGTCTGATTTTCTCAAAAACATCCGGGGTATTTCCAATGATACACTGCGTTTCGGGATAGTTGATGAATTTTTTAAAGAATTCGGGACCGTTGTATGCTTTTAACTTCTTTTTATATATACTGGAAGCAAGCATTGCAATATAGCTTCCATCACAGGAATTAACCAAAGCATGGTTTAGAACATTCCTGATTTCTTTGTTGCGTGAAAGGCTTGCATTGACCAGCAGGTTACTGTCAACAAAGCAGCAGTAGCCTTTTTCTAATGACTTTTCTACAACAATATTTTCGAGTTTCACATGATTGAACTCTAATTTGATTCTGAAATATTTTTTCATATTCCGGAGATTTATGAGGATTAATCTTCAATAAAATTTTATGCTTTTTTTAAGGTACCTGATAATTTGCAAAACACTTTTACCCCGCAGACTTTTTCTGTCTGTAATCACCATAACCTTTTTTCCAGTATTTTTTTCCGTAGCCATATCCCCTGTCGGGAGTACAGTTAGCAACAATTGCTGCATGTTCTATCCTGTTAAAATCAACAATATTGTTGATTTGTTTTATTTCGTTTTTGTGGCTGTAGTTTAACCGTACTACAAACAAACTTATATTTGAGAAGCTGCTTGTTAAAATAGCATCCGGGACCAGCAATAACGGAGCATTGTCAATAATTATATAGTCATAATTTTCTTTTGTTCTTTTAATCAGGTCCCTAAGCTGGTTACTGTCGAGTAAATCTGATGGATTTTCACATGCCGTACCGGCTTGAAGGAAATACAAATTTGGAATGGAGGTTGACAAATCAATATCACTAAATTTCACTTCATTTTTTAAGAAATTGCTTAGCCCGATTGACTTTTGCATATCGAAAAAACTGTAAAGAGATGGCTTATGCATATCAGCGTCTATGAGCAGAACTTTGTTCTCACTTTTTGTAAGTATTACAGAAAGGCATGAAGCAATAAAAGACTTTCCTTCTCCCGGAATTAATGAATTTATTGAAAATACTTTAGTTCCCGGAAACTGGAGAAGCGCATTAATATTTGATTTCAATCCTCTGAAAGATTCTGAAATTCCCGATCTTGGATGAGCCAGAACGGGTAGTTTTGTTTTATAACCATGTTTTACAATACCTTCAAGAATAGGTAGTTTACTTTCTCTTTCTATCTCTTCACGGGTCTCTATTTTTGAGCTCAAAAGACTAATAAGAGTTATTATCATGAAAGGAATGAAAAAGCCTCCGGTTAATCCTGCGCCAAGATGCTTTGACAGGTTGGGACCCAATTGTTTTGATGATTCTGCCAGAGCCGGATCTATAACTTTTACTTCCGGAGCTATGGATGCTTTAGTGATTGATGCTTCGGCCTTCTTTTGCATCAGGTAGGTATATAATTCATCATTTAGATCAAATTCCCGCTGAATGCCGATAAGATCCTTTTCAGTTTTAGGCAATTGTCTGACTCTGTCTTCAATTGACTGATACCGGTTCTCTGCGCTTGCAAGCATTGATTCCGTAGTCTTTAGCTGATTTTTTATTGTTTCTTCCAGTGCTTCGCGGGCTATTATGATCTCTTTTTCAAGTATTTTGAAAATTGGACTATTGTCTTTAACGCTATATGAAAGCAGTTCACGGCGCTTGTAAAGTTCCGTGAGGCTTGTCAGCATATTGTTTAAGTTTGCGTCTGTTATTCCTATTACCGAAGGACTGCCCATTTCGGAAATTTTTTCCGAATCATAGAGGTGCTCCTGAAGTTCGCGGTAGTAGTTAACCTGAAGCTGAGTCATGTATCTTTCGTTTTCGGCACTCTCAAGCTTTTCATAAATAACCTGAGCCTCATGGCTGAGATTAATCACCTGATTATTCTGACGGTAACTGCTGAAATTTTCTTCAGCAGATTTTAGTTTTGAGCTTATTCCTGCTAACTGGTTTTCAATAAATTGTAAAGAATTATCGGAGCTGATATTTTTGTTCTCAACACCAAATTGAATAAACACGTTGTTCAGTTCATTAATAAAATCAGCCTCTTTGTCGGTAGTTGAGCCTACAATGGATATTGTAATAAGATTTGAACCAGCTTCATCACCACTGATTTTTGTCTTTTTTAAATAATAATTGGTTAGCGTGTTTAAGTTGTTAAAAACTAAATAATAAGATTCTCCGATTGTTCCAAAACCTTGTTCTAAAGTGAAATTAAAGTATTCATTGACAAATGGTTCTCCAAACTTCACGGTTTCATTTATCTCAAACACATTTTTCGGGTTCTGATTTTGTGGTGGAATCTCTGCGAAAATTTCATATTCGTCCGGGTTCAGAGCAACTATTTCAATCGGAATATTCTCGGCATTCACCGCATCAGAAGGAATAATTAATTCAAAAGGCTTATTTAGGTATAATTCTTTTGTATTTAGTAACTTTTTGTGGTACCATGAAGTAGTCCAGCCAAGGTTAATAAGCGCTTTCTTAAATAAAGTGTATGATTTTAAAATTCCGATTTTGTTTTCAACATTCACATTGACGTTAGTTGTTGAAATTGCTTTATTGTTAAAAGCCAAAAGCGAGTTCATCTCTTCATTTTGTACTTCAACCAAAATTCTGCTTTTGACCTCGTAGGTGTTAGGTGAATTAATGAAAATATACAAGCTTAGAGCCAAGCCCAATAATATTGAAATTACAAACCAATACCATTTTTGCAGATATTTTCTAATACTGTTTTTAGTATTGTCTTTTTTGTCAGAATCTATTCTCCGAATTATTTCTTCAAAATTTTCCATTGTTGAAACCCCGTTAAAAATTAATATTTAAAAGATTAATTGACGATTGCGTCATCATGTATCAGTTGGCTGACAGGATTTTTCAAATTGCTGCGGGTGTCTTATTAAAGCTTACGAGCCAGACTAACTGAAAAAGTTGATAGTATTTAGTTGGAAAGCAAAAGGATAATGACTCTGATAAATGTCTTTCAGGCATTTGCCGGAAACCATTGCTTTATATTATACTCAGGTTAATTATTGTCAGATTATTGAACTCTTAGTGAGTTGAGGTAAGTATTATAGAGACGATAAGCAATACAGATGAAATTGTTCCAAGGAACAACGAATAATTACTGCGACCCTCGTCTCGCATTGCCATGTTTGTTGGAGGTACATATACTAAGTCATTGGGTTGAAGATAAAAAACATCAGAATTATATACGTTATCCCTTGTCAAATCAATTTTAAACGAATTAGTCATATTACCAATCTGCCTGTTCACAACAATGTTTTTTAAATCAGCAAAATTTGTAATACCGCTGGCGTTCCCGATTGCTTCATAAATATTCATGCTGCCTTCGTAATTGTAAACAATGCCCGGCATGTTTACTTCGCCTAAAACATTTATCTTAAAATTTAGCAGTTTTATTTGAACCGTAGGTTCCTGCAGATACTCTTCCGCTTTTAATTTAAGTTTTTCTTCCGCCTCTTCGAGTTTTAATCCGGCAACTTTCAACTTTCCAAGGATGGGTAAATTTATTGTGCCGTCTGCTGCCACTCTGTATCCGTTGATAAGTTGACCAATCGGGCTGCCAAATGCCTGGTCAGTTCCTGCCGAAGCACTTGAGCCGGCATTGCTCGGATTGTAAATATTATTTACCTCAGGATCGAGTGTTAAAATACTAATGTACAGATTGTCAAATGCCTTGATGTGATACACCGGAGGCTTTATGTCAATAGGTTTCTGATCAAGTGCTTGTTTTTTAAGGTTTTGAAACATTGCAATGTTTTTTGTGCTTGTACACGATGATAGAGCGACTACTCCAACAAACAATAGAATGCGTATGTTTTTTACTTTCATTTTAATAATTATTTATTTGTTCTGTTTTGAGCCACAAATTGTGTGGCAGATTCATAAAATTGTAGGTTGTTCAAAAACTGCAATAGGCTGCTTTTGAGAATAAAGTTCAGTAATACATGACAATTTTAATCGGTATATGCCTGATCTGGATTAATTATTTTGAATTGCAGATTGGTATGTATTTATTAATTTTGAATATATCACTTCTGAAGAATAGTGGTCATTTGCCTTTTTTCTCCCGTTCTTTCCATATATGGCAGCTGTTTCCGGATGACTGTATAAATAATTGATTGCTTTGGCAAGCTCCTGAATATTCCCGGGCTCCACAAGTAATCCGTTCTGTTCGTGATTTATGATGGACGCCATAGCTCCTAAGTTGCTTGTAATAACCGGTTTGCCATGTTTCATCGCACGGGTGATTACGTTGGGAAAACCTTCATACCATTTACTGGGCACTACAATTATGCGGGAGTTGGAATACAATTCATCCAAAGTTTCTCCTGCCAGAAAACCTGCCCAGTTAACATTCTCCGGCGATTCATCTTTAAGATTGACAAGAGATTCATCTGTTTTTCCTGCTATGACAAATGGTATTTCAGGTAATTCTTTAGCAGCTTCAACAAACTCTTTTATTCCTTTTTCCTTACTTGCTCTGCCAACAAACGTTACAAAAACTCCTGTTCTGTTCTCGATACTCTTTGATATCTCGGGCGTTAAGCCGGGAATGATCGCTATTTTTTCTTCGGGAATACCATTTGTTATAAATTTTTGTTTCTGAAACTCTGATTGAACAATGTAAAAATTTACATCTGTCAGAATATTCCAAAATTTACGTGCAACATAATTTCTGAGGGCATAGCCGGTACTCTTAAAAATATCGTTTTCGCAGTTTTTTAGGATGCAATGTGTCTCCCTGCCATAACCCAGGCACTTTTCACACACTTTACCTTTGCCGTCAATATGCAAGCCGTTCGGGCAAAACAGGCGATAGTTCGGACAACGCATAACTATTGGTATTCCTGTCTTTTTGATAGTTTTTATGATAGCGGGCGAAATAAGCGGATATAAGTTTTGTATCTGTACCACATCAGGTTTAAATTCCTTCAACTTTTGTTTTACCTCTCTGACTGCAACCGGATTCCACAGTCCGGTGAAAAAAGCTAAAATTTTCTTTAGGAATGAACCTTTCAGTTCATCGGAGCTTCGCCGGTACCATTCTACTTTATGTCCGTTTTGTTGCAGCAGGTTTACAATTCCTTCGGCAGCATGTTCTTCTCCGCTGTTGTTGCCGGCGTAGTTATTGTGAATGTACAGGATTTTCAAAATAATTTTCTTATAAGATTCTGTTTCCCGGGGTCAGATATGTTGCTTTGCCTTTTTTGCTTTATGCGTGCTGAATATTGGGAAGGACTAAGTATTCTCCTATTTTATAGTCGAGGTCCGGCGGTTCTGATTTGTAATATCCGGCACCATCGCAGAAAGTGAGTTCAGCAAAAAATATTTCGTCATTCCATTCAAAAAAATCAACTCTGACATGCAGAAAGTCTTTTGCTAAATGTTGACTTATTTTTATCATTTCGTCTAACTTTTTAGGTTTAAGCTGTTCATGGTTACTGAACCTTTTTAGTCCTGCATGAACAGTAATAAAATTCCAGTTCTCGTCATAAAAATTCTGCTTGTGATCGGTGTATCTTTCAATATCCACCTGAATATATTTTACTTTCCCATGGAAGCAATAAAACTTGTAATCGTTTAATCCGGTTTTAACGCTTCCTTGGAATTTCTCACAAATTAATTGCGGCTTAATTCCTTTATAGTGTGTCTCCTGATAGTATTTGGAATAATCCTCATTTAACCAAAGTTTCAGGATTTTTTTCCACCAAAACCAGTTTTTTATAAATTTATCTTTATCGGTGCATATCACATTCCAGCCACTGGAATGTGACGTTTTTAAAACAAATCTCTCCGGCAATTCTTCCAATGCAATTTCATCCGGGGTATTGTAAATTCCAAGCACCTTATTAAGCAAGCTTTTGTACCCCTTGTTTTCAATATATTTTCGTACAGCAACTTTGTCGGCACAAATCTTCATGTTGGGGTTTGTATAATTTAGTTTCATCCATTGCAGCTTTTCAGTAAACCGTGTCGGATTTTCCAGGTTTAATTCTTCGCCTGTTACCTTTTTATACGTATAGGCAATCAGTTCTTTTTGGTTAAATCTCCAGGAAAAAAAATCTGCTCTTATTTTTTTAATCACAAGAAGAAAGAAGTAAAAAGGAGGATGCTTTTTAGCCCAGGGAATTGCATTGCCTTTAACATCTGAAATTATTCTTTTAACTGAAAATGAGGAAGTATGGGGTGCTTTTTTTAAAGTTGCATTTGTACAAGCCTGATAGATTTTAGATGCTACTTTCGGGGGAGTATAATTCTCTACAATGTTCAGCGAGTTTTTTCCCATGCTGAACCATTTTTCCCTGATGTTCCAGGTGCTCTTTAGTTTTTCTGTAAAATCTTCTGAATTGAGGGGATCAAACACCCACCCATTTTCAGGACGGACCAACTCGGGCCAGCAACCATTGTATTTTGAACAAATAACCGGTAATCCACAAGCCATTGCTTCAGGAACTACGAGCGACCAGTTATCTTGCAGTGTCGGGATTACAAATACATTTGAAACAGCGAAATACCGGTAAATTAAGTCGTAATCCACTTCTCCTGTGAAAACTACATTTTCACAATTATTCTCTATACATTTATTCTGAAGTATCTCTTTTTCCGCGCCTCCGCCAACAATGAGCAGGCTTGCATCCTTTTCAGACGCAAAAGTTTTAAACCATACACTCAGCAGTTTGTCAACCCCTTTAAGCGGAACAAGCCGCCCAGTGAAAAGAAAAACATATTGATTCAAGCCAAGTTCTGCTTTTAAGTTTTGTACTTCTCCGGTTGAGAAATGCGCCCGCAATTCAGTAAGCCCCTCCGTGTCAGCAGCCATGTTTCCCGTATTTATTTTGTTTTCGGGATAACCAAGTGATGCAATATATTTGGTGGAGAGTATTCCGTTGCAGGAAATCTGATCCATTAGTCCCGAAACTAACTTCCGGTAATAGGTTCTTATTCTTCCTGCATTTCTTTCTGTGTGCTCAGTTCCTTCATATAACATTACAAGTGGTATTTTATTCCAAAACCGAAGCCATATAGCAGCATAGGTCCATTGAAAAAAGCCATCGCATAAAAGAAGGTCGGGTTTGCTTTTTTTGATTTCTCTGATTAAACCCGGTTGAACAGGAATCCGAATTCCATTCTTTTTTATTGATGAGATTGGCTGTGTCTTTTTTCCGGTCAAACGAAATTCACCACTCAATCCGATGTTTCTTTCTCCAAGAATGGTTTGTAGCTTCTGCTGACATCGAACAGGCACCACATCGGCATAATATATTACAGTAAGTTGATTTCCGCATAAGCGGTTTATTTCACTGTAAATTGGAATCCGATAGTCAAGAAATGACCGCACTACCCAGGTTATTTTCATGATAAGCAGTTTTTTGAATAACCACAACTTTATTAATTATTTCAAATTTGTATTGAAGTGCGCTTATTATAGCAAACGCAAGAACTACCGGAACCCA
>CAYNOQ010000051.1:15984-17262 GCA_964398855.1 uncultured Mariniphaga sp.
AATGCATTCCAGGCGATTTCCCAAATCTTTTCCCTTCCCGACATATTGGTTACACTCACATCTTCGCGTCCATAGAGAACTGTGTTTAATAGTATTTCTTCAAAATCAACAAAAATAATTGCAACCAAAAGCGGAACAATAATTAAAAACAGCCAGCCTTTTGCTTTTGAATCTCCAAAAACAAAGCCTATGAGCCCAAGTGCAATTCCAATAAATACTTTATTTGAAAATGAGAGAATTGAGAAAACCAGAATTACATACTTTAAATAGTTTTGTTTACTTAGCATCAATGCAAAAAAGAAAAAGATTGGAACAACAAGCCTAGAGGCTCTAAAGGGCCATACTAAATATGAAAATCCTGAAAATTTAATTTCTAACGCAACTGACCAGAAGATATCCCAGATAACCCAAAGAATTGCCCATTCAATTGTATTATGAAAACTGACTTTTGTAATTAAATTGTAAGCAACTAATGATATCAAAATGAGATAGGTTAACGATTCAAACGCCCTGAATCCTGTTAAAAACAGGTTTGGTGTCCAGAGCATGCTCAGAAAACATACTATAGTGTATAAAAACAGAAATACTTGAGGGCTTGAAAAGAGAAATTTAATTTTTTGTGGTTCCTTAATTAATAAATACACTGAGACTAAAAACAGTCCGAGTATGAAAATAATCTGATAAATGGCAGAGTCATCAATGGCAGCATAATCGTTAAGCTCTCTTCTCCTGGTAACAAAAAAGTAGAGAACATTTACTGAAAAGAGCAGATAACCCGGGAGTCCTGCTGCTTTAAACAGAGTATGTATCGGTAATATATTTTTATTTGAGGACATGAAAATTTTCTAATAAAGAGATTGCTGGCTGTAACTGATTGCTAATAAGTAACCTTGAGATTTTAAGAGATTTTTCTGAATGCATTCTGTTTCTCAATTACTTTAGATTGCTAATCAGGTTAAATATTGGCATAAGTGGTTCGTTATGAAAAAAATCATACAAAACATTATTTTCATTCATAAAGGGGTGTATCATTATTTCGGTAGTTTTTTGCGGCTTAATTCTGTCTGTTTTCATAAAAGCTATATAATCTATGTAAGAACCAAAGTGAGAACTCCTTGCCAGATCAAAAGCGTTTATCTGAAAGTTAATCAATTGTCTGTATAGCTTTTTAGTAAATGTTTGTGTTCCAATGTTCTTCGCTTTTCGAATCTTGGGAATATTCCTTTTTCTTGAAAAGCTTAGCACAATTCTGAATATTCCAAATTCTTCGTGTATATG
>CAYNOQ010000052.1:0-17261 GCA_964398855.1 uncultured Mariniphaga sp.
TTTTCAATTATTTTAACAATCCGCTCAAAATCCTGCTCCGATTTAAACGGGATAACAATTTTGCCCTTGCCGGTTTTATCAACCGAAATGCCGATTCGCGAACCGAAAAGCTTGCCTAAGGAAGATTTGAAATCTTTGTAATTTTTGGGAAGTTCCTTTTTTTTGTACTGGCTTTTCTCCTCCTCTTCCTCGTTTATGCTCCGGGCGATCTCCTCCACCTTACGAACTGAAAATCCATACTTCAGGATTTGCCGGTAAATCATTTCCTGAACTTCGGTATCTTCAATATTGATCAGCGCCCGGGCATGACCCATTGTTATCTGCTTGTCTCTCAGAGCTTTTTGGATAACGGCAGGCAATTTCAGCAATCTCAGGTAATTTGCAATGGTAGAGCGTTTTTTGCCTACGCGGGCGCTCATCTCTTCCTGGGTGAATTTCAGCTCATCCATCAGCCGCTGATAGCTTAGCGCAATTTCAATGGCGTCCAGGTCTTCGCGCTGAATATTTTCCACCAATGCCATTTCAAGCATGCCGTCATCTTTTGCCTGGCGGACAAAAGACGGAATAGATTCAAGTCCGGCCTTTTGTGCAGCTCTGAACCGGCGTTCTCCGGCAATAATCTGGTAGCTGTCGGGTCCTGTTCTCCGCAGCGTGATGGGTTGAATCAGTCCGATTTCGCGAATGGAAGCCGCCAGCTCCTCTAACGACTCTTCATCAAATTTTGAACGGGGTTGAAAAGGATTTGCTTCAATTTTACTCAGCTCCACCTCGCTCATTCCCGCCTGCTGCATCCGGTCGGCATCATCAATAAGCGCCCCCAATCCCCGTCCCAAAACACTCCTTTTAGCCATAGCCTGAAATTATGTGTGAATAATTTTTTCTTCCTGTGAAATTTGTGTCATCCCGTTACGCTGAAGGATTTCACGCGCCAGATTCATGTGGTTGATAGCGCCGCGCGAACTGGCATCATAAAGTATTGCCGGTTTTCCGTGGCTCGGCGCTTCGCTCAGCTTCACATTGCGTTGAATGACGGTTTCGAAAACCATATCCTGAAAATGGTGCTTCACCTCTTCATAAACCTGATTGGCAAGATTCAGCCGGGCGTCAAACATCGTCAGCAGAAAACCCTCAATTTCAAGAGACGGATTCAATCTGCTTTGTATGATTTTTACTGTATTCAGCAGTTTCCCCAGTCCTTCCAGAGCGAAATATTCACACTGCACCGGAATAATTACCGAATCGGACGCCGTGAGTGCATTCACTGTAATCAACCCCAATGACGGCGAACAGTCAATCAGAATGAAATCGTAGGAATCTTTCAGCGGAGCGATGGTGTTGCGAAGCACTTTTTCCCGGTTGGGCAGATTCAGCATCTCAATTTCTGCACCCACAAGGTCAATGTTTGAAGGGATAATGTGAAGATTTTCGATTTCCGTTTTCAGAATCACTTTTTCGGGGTCAATCTCATCCACGATGCACTCATAGATGCTTGACTGCACATTTTTCACGTCAAAACCGAATCCCGAAGTTGCGTTTGCCTGCGGGTCGGCATCAATAATCAGTACTTTTTGCTCCAAAACTGCAAGACTGGCAGCCAGATTAATTGCTGTTGTGGTTTTTCCGACTCCACCTTTCTGATTTGCCAGCGATATAATTTTTCCCATCTGAATCTTTTTTGAAAGGGTTCAAATTTAACAATTTAACTTTAACTGATTTCAGCCACTTTTCGACACCCTTTGCCGATAACCATACAAGATATTGATTATGAGCAATTCATCCGTTAATATCTTTTCAGTAAGGAGCGCCGTTTTAGGCTGTTTTATCAGGGCGCAAACTTACAAAAATTCAGGAACCGGAAAAAGGATAACGAACATTAAGCCGGATCAACGTCAATATTTATAATGCAGCTGCTGTTCTCGGGTCGTCTGCGCACATTTTCAATATTTTCCAGAATATAACGCTTCACTTTTGGGAGAGAATATGCCGGGTTAATTTTTATCCATATCTCCTTGTGATACCAAAGCTGAATGCGGCTGACCAATGGAAATTCGGGTCCAAGTACAATCAACTCGCGCGCATTGCGCAGAAGCGCCGCCAGCTGACCGGCAACGCGGTTCACATTATCCGGATTTTTGTGTTTCACCACCACTTTTATCAGCCTGAAAAAAGGGGGATAACGGAACAGTTTCCGCTCCTCCATCTGTGCGTAAAAAGCTGCTGCATAATCCTGTTTCGTAATGAAACCGATGACCGGATGTTCCGGCTGCATGGTCTGCACCACCACTTTTCCCCTGCTGTGTTTTCTGCCGGCGCGTCCGCTCACCTGCGAAATGAGCTGATAAGCCCGCTCATGTGCTCTGAAATTGGGGAAGTTGATCAGACTGTCAGCATCCAAAATGCCCACAACGCTAACGTGATCAAAATCAAGCCCTTTTGTAACCATCTGGGTGCCAATCAGAATATCGGTTTTCCGGGATTCTAAATTGTGAATAATTTTCTCAAAGGCATGTTTTGAACGGGTTGTGTCCATGTCCATCCTTTCGATTCGCTTTCCCGGGAAAAGTGGTTTTAGTTCATCTTCAATTTTTTCGGTACCAAATCCGCGGGTGTTGATGTCGGGGGAGCCACAATCGGGGCACTCCGAAGGATTGGGCAAAAAATATCCGCAATAGTGGCAAACCAGCTGTTTTCTGAATTTGTGAAAAGTCAGGCTCACATCGCAATATTTGCATTTGGGAATATGTCCGCACGAACCGCACTGAACATAAGGTGAATAGCCTCTTCTGTTCTGAAAAAGAATAATCTGCTCCCGGTTGTTCAGCGCTTTTTCCATCAATCCGAAAAGCTCCGGAGTGAGCGCCGATTGCATCTGTTTTCTGTTTTTTGCGCGCTTCAGGTCGGCAACAATCACCTCGGGCAGCTCCAACTCTGCAAATCTTTTATGAAGATTAATCAACGTGTATTTCCCGGTGAGCGCATTGTGATAGCTCTCAAAAGAAGGAGTTGCAGAGCCTAACAGCACACCGGCACCGCTGAGCTTCCCTAATAACACCGCCATATCCCGCGCATGATAGCGCGGCGCAGGGTCAAATTGCTTGAACGAATTTTCATGCTCCTCATCAACGATTACCAGTCCGAGATTTGAAAATGGCATAAACAGCGCCGAGCGCGCTCCCAAAATTATCTGGTAGCCCTTCTGCAGATTATCCTGAAACTGCAAAACCCTGTTCCATATTTCCACCTGCTCCTGACTGTTCAGCCGCGAATGAAAAATTCCGACTTTTGTTCCAAAAACATTTTTCAGCCTGTTTACAATCTGAGTGGTAAGCGCAATTTCCGGCAACAGATAAAGCGCCTGTTTGCCGGCTCTCACCGCCTCCTCGATAAGATGAATGTAAATTTCCGTTTTTCCGCTGGCGGTAATTCCGTGAATCAGAGCCACGCGGTTTTCTTCAAAACTTGCCTTAATCTCTTCCAATGCCTGCTGCTGGTGTTCACTCAGCAGGTTCAATTCAGCCTGCGCCGGACGGGTTTCCTCAAGGCGCGAAACCTGACGGCTATAGGATTTCAAAATTTTTTTCTGAATCAGCGCGTTTAAAACTGCCGGCGAGAAGTCTGTTCCGTGCAACAGTTCTTTTCTGCTGATTTCAGGATTTGAAGAAGTCTGAAAAACAGCAGTTTTTTCAATGAAATGACGCAGCAGCTCCCGTTGCTTTTTTGCCCTTTGCAAAGATTCCTCACTTTCGCACAGTTGCGCCTCGGTTTTTATATCGGAATTAAGTTTAATCCACTGCTCAGTTTTAGCTCTGTATTTTGTTTTGATGGTCTCCTCAAGCCGGAGAATATTTTTATCCAATAATGATTTTAAAGCTGAATAGGAAAACCCGGCACCCAATTTTCTCTGAAGCGCTTCCAAAGCTAAGGTTTCCCGGGAAACCGCATCCAGAATCAGCAACTCCTTATCGGTCAAAACCTGCTCCACATCGCTTTCAGCTACCGCAATTTTTGATTTGCTCTCTAATTTCAAACCGGCAGGCAGAGCAGCTCTGAGCACATCACCCGGCGTGCAGCAGTAGTAATCGGCAATCCATTTCCAAAGTTCCAGATTTTGCTGCAAAACCACCGGTTTTTCATCTAAAAGCTGAACGATTTCCTTCAATTTCACATTTTCCGGGGAAGTTTCCGAAAGGGAATAAACAAGCGCAGCATAAAACTTTCTTGCACCAAACTGCACCACAACCCTTTGTCCGGGCTGAATCTGCCCGTGCCACTTTTCCGGCACACGGTAGGTGTATTGACCGTGCAGCGACAAGGGAAGAATTACCTGAGCAAAAAGTTGAGACATAATCTGGATTTTGAATCTATTTTCAAAGGAACAAAAATTGAGCGATAAAGCCGGAAAAATTTCAGGAAACAGCGAGCCGGCTGACCCGTTCGGCAACCTCTTCCATCAGCCACTCCGGGGTTGAAGTGGCTCCGCATATTCCGACCGAACCGGCATTTTTAAACCAATCCGGTACAATTTCATCAGTCTGCGAAACGTAGTGAGTGCGCCGGTTTTCCTCTTTGCAGACCGTATATAAATAGCGTCCGTTTGAACTTTTGCGCCCTGCCACAAACAGAATCACATCAAACTTTGCAGCAAATTTTTTCAGGTGGGGCGCCCTGCCTGAAACCTGCCTGCAAACAGAATCCCTGATTTCTATCGGCACTCCGGGCGCCATGTTCATTTTCACTTTTTCTGCAATCTTGTAAAAATCCTCAACCCGCATTGTTGTTTGGGAATAGAGCGAGACCGGCTTTGAAAAATCAATAAGTGAAACATCTTCAATACTTTCTAAAATAATTGCACGATTACCGACCTGCCCGGCAAGACCAACTACCTCAGCGTGTCCTTTTTTCCCGAAAATCACAATCTGCCCGTCAAGGTTTCTGATTTTTTCATAGGAGCGTTTCACTTTTTTCTGGAGGCTTAACACAACCGGGCAGGTTGCATCTATCAGTTCGATATTGTTTTGCTCTGCATACTCATAAGTTTCCGGTGGTTCTCCGTGCGCACGGATAAGGACTTTGCAATTTTGAAGCTGCATGTATTCTTCACGCGTTATGGTCTGCAAACCCATTTTTTCAAGACGCTCCACTTCCATACCGTTGTGCACAATATCCCCCAGGCAATACAACTTCTCTGCTGTTTTCAATTCGCCTTCGGCTGATTGAATCGCTTTAACCACACCGAAACAGAATCCGGAGCGCCTGTCGATCTCAATTCTCATTTTTCCTCAATTATTTCCCCTGCCTTTTCAAGACTCCACTGCAACTGCTCTTCGCGCGACAAAAAGCTGTTGTCTAAAACAACGGCATCCTCCGCCTTTTTCAAAGGGCTCACTTTGCGGGTAGAGTCGATGGAATCCCGCTCCTCAACATTTTTAAGTATTTCATTAAAGTCAACCTCCTGCCCTTTTTCCCTCAGCTCCAAAAAGCGGCGCTGCGCCCTGATTTCGGGCGAAGCCGTCATGAAAATTTTCAGTTCGGCATCCGGAAAAACCACGGTTCCGATGTCGCGGCCATCCATCACTATTCCCTTGTTTTTGCCGTTTTTTTGTTGCTGTTTTACCATCTCGGCACGCACCTCCGCAATGGTGCTCACCGGACTGACATTCTGCGAAACTTCCAGTTGCCTGATTTCGTCTTCCACATTTTCTCCATTCAGGAATGTTGTGTTTTTTTCGGTTGCCTCATCCCACTCAAAAGTGATTTGAATATCTTTCAGCCCACTGATAATCCTTTCCCTATCGGGCTGTCCGTCAACAATCCAGCCTTTGCGCAGCGCATAAAGAGTAACTACCCGGTACATGGCGCCGCTATCAATATAAATGTATCCCAACTCGCGCGCAAGCGATTTGGCAAGGGTGCTTTTTCCGCACGATGAGTGCCCGTCAATGGCAATTATTATCTTTTTTTTACTCATTTTCAGAAGATTTAGTGCAAAGATAAGAGATTTTAAATTCAGATTGAAGCGCTTTTGTCAGAGCAGCTCATTCAGATTTAAACCAAACGAGAAGAGATTGGATGAGCCTGCCAGATGAAACCGGGATGTGGCAAAATCCAGCCGGAATTTTTTGATTTTCACACCAAAGCCCAATGAGAAACCAACAGTGGACAGGCGTTCCTGAAATTTAAGTTCCTGCCTGCGCTGGTAGTTGTATCCGGCGCGAATGGTAAAATTTTGCGATGGAATCAGTTCAACGCCCAAAACGGCATGGCGCAACAGCTGCTTGCCAAAACTTTCGGAGCGCTCCTGCCAGTTTTCCAGCGTCTCCTCCTCTTTGTTTTTGTCCTGCCCTAAATTCCAGTGGGTGAGATGCTGCATCGTGAGTGAGAACAGCACCGGAGCGTGTTTCAATTTTGAGCTGATTCCCACTTGAAGATTAAAGGGAATTGGTTCATGAATTCCGTTTTCGTAATAGGTTGTAATCTGTCCGCCAATGTTTCGGGCAGCCACTGCCAGATGAGTGAGGCTGTCTTTCAGAATATAATTAACACCTAAATCGGTTGCCAGTCCGGCAGAACGATAGCTCTCAAAATTCGAAAAGACCGGTTTCAGCGCAGCGCCGTATGACAAGCGTTTGTAGCTGTTTGAATAAAACATGCTGATTGCATATTCTGCGGCATTAAAGGTGCTTCCGGTCAATATTCCTTCGCCGGTAGCTTCCCTGAATTTTCCGTAGTTGATATAATGAACTCCTAAGGCAAAATTGCCAACACCTTCGTAACTTCGGGAATAAGATGCATATCCGTAATTAATATCCATGAAATAATTCACATAATTCACCAGCAACATGTTGTGCATTCCACGGTGCAGCGATGCCGGATTGTGATAGGGAAGATTCAGGTCGGAAGTATCACTCAGCGCAATCTGCACGCCACCCAAAGCGGCAATTCTGGCGGAATTGGTCAGCTCTAAAAACTGGTAGGTTTTTTCACCGCCAATCTGAGCTTTCGCTGACAGGAAGGCAGTTAGAGAAAATACAATCAGGTGTAATCTGAGACTCATTCGCTATGGATATATCCGATAAAACGCCAAATGTATTGAATTATTATTTGTTTTTATATAACTTGCGCCCCATAACTATAACATAATAGAATCGAAAATTATGATTAACCGCTGCTTCAATAGAAATGAGTTCATTAAACTAATTAAAATTTGTGCCTATGGAAAGAACCTCAGATTAATCTCTTTTTTAAATCCAACAGGTCAGTTAACTTCAAAACTGGCAATTTCTACATTTATAATGATTTTATGCTGCCATAATGTTTTGTAGCGCTATAAATTTTTTGAAAAAGTTTTTAAATTTTAATTATATGATATGAAAATAAAAAAGCAAATAAGTATTATCTGCCTTTTCGCAGTTATGGTGCTTCTGTTTTCGTCATGCAAAGAAAACAGCTCTGACGAATTTGGAACTCCGTACGATCCTTCAAAACCGGTCGTAATCACTGATATAGAACCAGAAGATGGAGGTTTTGCGACTAAGGTTTTCATCACCGGAAGCAATTTTGGCACAGATGCGTCAAAAATCAAGGTGTATTTTGGTGATACGCCTGCTACCGTAGTAAACTCCAACGGAGAGCACCTGTACGTGTTTTCACCACGTCAGGATGACGGGGAGAGACACATTTCCGTTGTGGTGAATAACGACAGTGCAGTGTATTATGATAAGACGTTCAAATATACTGTCAAGTTCATTGTTCGTACCCTTACCGGGAAAAAGGGTACCGGAAAGTTTAAGCCTGGCAAGCTGACCGAAGCAGAATTTCAGTATCCCTCTACATTAGTTGCAGACAAGAATGGCAACATCTTTTTGTCACATTGGCGCATTCCCTACAGTCTTATTCGAATCAATGAAGAAGAAGATATTGCGGAATTTGTATTGCCCGGAAGTACAAGTTCATATTATGCCCTGGGTGCCCCTACTGTAGATGCAAACGGAGTGGTATCTGCCATTTCGGATGGAGGTGCTGTTTATTTCTCATTTGACCCGGAGGAAGGCTGGGCGCCAAGGGAACGCTCAATCTATTCTGACGGCTCTTATACCAGAGCCACTGCACATAGCATTGCTGCTCATCCGATTACGGGCGATTTATATACCCGTTACGCCGCGAGTGGCCATCTCATCAAAATTGATCCTACCACCAGAGAAGCTACATTAGTGTCCGAAACAGTAACTTCAATTGACTCATACCTGGTTTTCGACCCTGTCAATCCAAATCTTTTGTACATCGCATATGACAATTTACACAGTATTGGATTGTATAATCTTGAAACAAATGAACATACAATTTTTGCAGGTTCGGCAGGCGCGGCAGGATGGATGGACGGACCGCTGAAGGAAGCCAGATTCAACAAGCCAAGCCAGTTAATCGTGGCTCCCAATAGCAACCTGTACGTAGTAGACAGAAATAACCACTGTATCCGTGAGATTATCCTACCTGATGAAAGCGGCGAAGGCGGTATGGTGCGGACTATTATCGGTAAGGGAGGCGTAGCCGGTTATCAGGACGGTAATCCCGATGACGCATTGTTCAATGAACCGAGAGGCGTAGCTGTTTTGCCGGATGGTACAATGTATATATCAGAATGGGGTAACAATGTGATCAGAAAATTGACACAGGAATAATTAATCATTTATAAACTACAAATTTATGCAAAACATAAATAAATTTTTTCTGACCATCTGTTTGCTGTGCCTCTTACCGTTTATGGTTTCGGCACAACAGGCGTTAAATATGGGTGGCGTGGTAACCGATGACCAGGGTCCTTTGCCGGGAGTGAGCATATATCTAAAAGGGCGTACTACCGTAGGTACGGTGACCAATATGGATGGCACATTCAGAATCAGAGCATCAAAGGGCGATGTCATTGTATTTACATTTATCGGTTTTAATACTATTGAATATCTTGTAGATCAGGAAGATCAAAATATTAATGTTGAAATGACACCCACCACTACCGAAATTGATGAGGTGGTTGTTACGGCATTAGGTACCCAGCGAAAAATGAGCGTTGTGGGCGCTATTGCATCGGTGGATGTTCAGGAGTTGCAAACTCCGGCGACATCACTGTCAAATATGCTTGGCGGACGGGTTGCAGGTATGATTACCATGTTAGACAGCGGCGAACCGGGCAAAAACATTGCAGAATTCTGGGTGCGGGGTATCGGTACTTTCGGTGCAAGCAGTTCTGCATTGGTATTGATTGACGGGCTTGAAGGCAATCTGAACTCTATTGACCCTGCCGACGTAGAATCCTTTTCCATACTTAAAGACGCCTCGGCAACAGCTGTTTATGGTGTGCGCGGCGCCAACGGCGTTGTGCTGGTTACCACCAAGCGCGGGGTGAGCGGGAGGCTGAAAATTACAGCGAGAGCAAATTATACATTATCCAATTTGAATCGTATGCCTGAATATCTTGGCGCATATGATTATGCGAGCCTGGCAAACGAAGCAAGATCTGTGCGTGGAGAGGAAATTTTGTATAACTCTGCCGAAATGAAAATTATCCAGCAACGCTTAGACCCCGATTTATATCCCAATGTGGATTGGCAAAAGGAAATTATGAAGCGAAACGGATTTCAGCAGACCTATTACATGAGTGCACAAGGTGGCGGCGACGTAGCACGTTACTTTGTCAGCCTGGGTGCTTCCGTTGAAGACGCAGCCTACAAGGTCGCTCCTGAAAATACCATACGCACGGCAGTAGGATACAATACCTACAGCTTCCGCATGAATCTGGATATAGACCTCACAAAAAGTACTACAATGTATTTTGGTACCGACGGCTTCATGTCCATGAGGGCAGAACCCGGTTATGCCGATACGGATGCCTTGTGGGGTACTCAGTCAACGCTGACACCAATCACAGTTCCAATAAGGTATTCAACCGGAGAACTGGCTGCTTACAGCGCGGGATTTGGAGGTTCGGGTATTTCTCCTTATGTAATGTTGAATTACTCCGGAAAACAAACCAGGCAAAACTATACCGGTAAGTCAACAATTGCCATAACACACGATTTCTCCAATTGGATAGAAAATCTGAGATTGAGAGTACAGGGAGCGTATGATAATCTTTCATGGAAAGATGAAAGACGATACGTTATGCCCGATTTGTTTCTGGCATCCGGGCGCACTGTCTGGGGCGAATTGCAATTAACAAGGACACTGGATGCTGTTAGTCCTCAATATTCAAATAGTAAGCGTCAATCGCAGAAATTTCATTTTGAAAGTACGCTTACATGGGACAGGGTAATAGCAGTTGACCATCGACTAAGCGCTTTGGCTTATTACTATATGAGCGACGAGCAGGATACGCGCGATGCCGACAATGCTGCAGTAGGGCGTAGAGCACTGGAAGCTCTGCCCAAAAGATATCAGGGGCTTTCGAGCCGTATTACATACGGATTCAGGGATACTTACATGATTGATGTAAACTTTGGATACACAGGTTCAGAAAACTTTGAACCGGGCAAACAGTTCGGCTTTTTCCCCTCGGTAGCAGTCGGGTGGGTTCCAACCAATTATGAATGGGCAAAGAGTAATGTTGAATGGCTCAACTATCTGAAAATACGTGCTTCCTACGGAACGGTGGGCAGCGACCGTATAGCCGACTTCCGTTTCCCTTTTATGACCATTATTGCAGAAAACCAATCTGTGGGCTGGGGTAGCAATCTCAACGGAGTTTCTGAATCGCAGTTCGGCGCCAACAACCTGATGTGGGAACGCGCACTGAAATCCAATGTGGGTGTGGAGGGGCGCATGCTCAATGACCGGTTATCATTTGTGGTTGACTTTTTCAACGACAAGCGCGAGAGTATTTTCCAGCGTCGTCAAACTGTACCCGGTTATGTGGGTTTAGTCTGGTCTGCACGCCCATACGGTAACGTGGGGAGTATGCGCAGTTTCGGTACTGACGGAAATATCTCCTTTACACAGGACATCAACAGAGACATGAGTATTACCGTCAGGGGAAATTACACTTATTCGCAGAATGAAATTCTCTATTGGGAAGAGTTACCCACGCCATATCCTTACCAGAATCGCCAGGGATATCCGTACAATGCAATACGTGGTTACATTTCCACGGGACTGTTCGTTGACGAAGATGATATAGCAAACAGCGCCACACAATCTTTCGGAGGTTTCAAAGTGATGCCGGGCGACATTAAATACAAAGATGTCAACGGCGACGGCGTAATTAATTCCGACGACAGGGTTTACCTGTCTGATCCTACCTATCCCCGTTTGATGTACGGTTTTGGTGGCGAAGCGAGATATAAAAACTTTACATTGGGTGTACTGTTCAAGGGAACCGGAAATACAACTTTCTATCATGTTGGTTATAACAGTGCTTATGGAGTTAACGGTGCAGGTTATGTACCTTTCAATGACGGACGCATCGGTAACGTGCTGACAATGGTCAACGATCCATCCAATCGTTGGGTGCCTATGGAGTATGCTTTGGAGAACGGCATTGATCCGGCTCTGGCAGAAAACCCGGATGCACGTTTCCCGCGGCTTTCTTATGGATACAATGCCAATAACTCACAGCTGTCAACATTCTGGAAAAACAATTCCCGATACCTTCGTCTTCAGGAAGTTACGCTCAACTATAATCTTAGAGCAAATTTCATCAAGCGGATAGGTTTGTCATCGGCTGACATACAATTTGTAGGTACAAACCTTCATGTTTGGGACAGGATTAAAGACTGGGATCCTGAACAGGGATACAGAAACGGACGCGCATATCCGATACCGGCAAGGTATGCTCTGCAATTTTATCTTAACTTTTAATAATGGGGAAAATGAAAATAATAAAAAAGCACATAATAATAATTTTAGCGTTTATGGCAACCCTTGCGGTGCCGTCTTGCAATTTTCTTGATGTTGCCGATAACTTTGAAGAGTCGTTTAAATGGGATTCCATTTTTATTAACAAAAGGAATTTGGAACGTTATGTATGGAATATTCCGACTCTGTTTCCGGATGAAGGGTATAAGTTCGATAAACTTGGTTCTTTTGCCTGCGACGAGGCTTTTTCGATAATGATTAGCGACTATACGGCGCTTGACTTCGTTCAGGGGCACATAACGCCAACCAATCTAAGAGCTTTTAATATCTGGAACAACATGTATATTGTTGTTCGCAAAGTGAACACTGTTCTTGCAAACATTGATAAAACGGCAGATCTGGTAGATGGCAGCAGGGAAAAGAACGAGCTGTTAGGCTATCTCTATTTCATGCGGGCTTATGCCTATTACAGGTTAGTGATGCATTACGGTCCCGTGGTGATTATTGGAGATGACGTATTGGAGACTAATGAAGAGACAGAGTACTATGATAGTGTCCGGGCAACGTTTGACGAGTCTGTTGATTATGTATGCGGTGAATTGGAGCGTGCAGCAGACCTCTTACCACAGACAGTTTCAGCCAGCTTTTTCGGACGCCCTGTTTCCGGTTCTGCATTAGGGTTGAGTGCCCGTTTACGCCTTATTCAGGCAAGTCCGCTGTGGAACGGAGGACTGGCAGCGCGAAGGACCTACGGATCATGGTTAAGATCAACCGACAGGGTAAACTACGTCTCGCAAACATACGACGAGAAAAAATGGGCTGATGCAGCAGCGGTTTGCAAGCGTATTATAGATTCCAATGTCTTTTCACTGCACACCATATCAAAACGTGCAGATAGCCCGGAATTGCCCGACAATGTCTCAAAACTTGATTTCCCGGACGGAGCCGGAGACATTGACGTGTTCAGATCACTTCACGATATGTTCAACGGAGAGTCACCGGTGATGCGTAATCCGGAATTTCTGTGGGCGCAAATGTCAGGCGGACTGGGAACTTATACGCGACACTCTTTCCCGTATGAAACATTTAACGGATATGCCACCGTTTCCGTGCCGCAAAAAATCATTGACGCATTTCGTATGGCAGACGGACGTCCCATAAATAATTCAAGCGCTGAATATCCATACGAAACGGATGGTATATGGAATGGTCCGGCAGACGTAACCTTTTCCGGCTACACGCTGAAAACAAACGTTCACAAGATGTTTATCAACCGTGAGATGAGGTTCTATGTGGACATCGGATTCAGTGGCGCACACTGGCCTATGCTTTCCACATCAAATGATTCGAGAAGAAATGTTCAGTTTTGGTATAATGCATCGGGCAATGCAGGAAAAAATACAGTTCGTAATCTGCCATACAACGTGAATACGACCGGCTATACATTGAGAAAATTCGTACATCCGGAAGATTCGTGGGGAGTACCCGGACAGGGAACAGGTTACGAAAACTCCCGCAGAGTATCAAAAGCTTATCCCATTATTCGCTATGCAGAAATCCTGCTTGCTTATGTGGAAGCACTGAACAATCTGACCTCCTCACACAGCATTGTGGGCAGCGACGGCAAAACCTATACGCTTTCAAGGGATGTCAACGAAATGGGTAAGTATTTCAATATGGTTCGTTACAGGGCAGGATTACCGGGATTAACACCCGAAGAACTTGCTTCACCGGAGACGATGCAGGAATTGATTGAAACAGAACGGATGGTGGAATTACTTCACGAAAACGCACGCTTTTGGGATGTGCGCCGCTGGGGAAAATATGAAACTACTGAAAGGGAGTCAATTATGGGAATGGATATGGACGCTGACGGACTGGCTTTTTACAATGTAGTTCCGGTTAATCAAGTGGTTGCAAGAAACAGGGTAGTGGACAAAAAACTCATCCTTCTTCCCATCGAATTGAATGAGGTGAGAAAATCACCTTCTATGGATCAGAATCCCGGATACCAATATTAATTGAAAATAGAAAATAATATGAAAATATCATTTAAATTATTGATTGCCGGCATCATTGCATTCGGCATTGCCGGTTGCGATAACGATGCAATTTATAAGGAAGAACACTACAAACCCCAGGTTTATCTTCTAAGCAGTGGTACGGAAAATGTTTTTATTGCGTCCTACTCGCTCAATGAAGAAGATCCGGTACAGTATGTTACCATCGGATGCGGGGGTTCAAACACCAACGAAAAGCCGATTGTAGTGAATCTTGAGCCAAATCCGGAAATGCTGGAGAGATACAACAGTTTGAATTATGATTACGAAAATCAATATGCCAAGCTGCTGCCTGAGTCCAGATATGAGATATCTTCTTATACCGTAACATTACCGGCTAAATCGGACTATCATTACGAAAGAATACCGGTGAAAGTCAGACCGGAAGGACTATCGCCCGATTCGGTTTATTTCATTCCGCTGAAAATTGTTAGTGTATCAGAATATGATGTGAATGAGGAGAAGCAGGATATACTTTTTCGGGTAGCAATTGAAAACGATTTTGCAACCCAGTATCCGGAAACCTATTATACCAAAAGCGGACAAATGACATCTCCTACTCTGGTATTGAGCGGAACCAAAACTGTACACCCATTAGGGAAGGACAAGATCAGGATGTTTATCGGCAACGAAGCCTTCACCGCTTTTACAACGCCTGAGGATATTGCCAGAAGCTCTGTTGTAGTTCAGATTCATGAAGATAACAGCGTCACGGTTTTGCCTTACGACAGTTCTTTAATGGAAGTGGAAATGCTTTCCAAACTGCCGGATTATAACCGCTACGATCCTGAATTGATGCAAGGATTGACCAAGCAGCGCGTATTTTGGCTGAACTATCAGGTTCGTCAAAGAAGCACCCCTACCGGCAATTTTGGCGCATGGAGGGAAGTAGAAGAGAGGTTGATACGTTTAGAAGATTAACAAATTAAAAATGAAATGAAATGACTAACAATAAGAATAATTTTCTATTTCAGGCAGCATATTTCACCATCTTTATTAGCTTTTTGATGCTCTCAGGTTGCGCTGAAGGTCCCGACAGAGATATTGAACACAATATTTTTGTCACCCATGCGGAATTAAATATGATTGAAGGCGACGAGGTTCAGATCACTGCAAGTCCTACAAGTCAATCTTTTTCCTGGGAAAGCAGCAACGCTGACGTAGCAACGGTCAGCTCAACCGGTTTGGTAAAAGCTGTGGCTGATGGTACATGTTTTATTTATGTAACCAGCAACGAAGGTTTAGACAGAACAATTCCAGTTGATGTTGTACAGTTTATCCCTCTTTCAGGAATTGAAGTATTCAATACTGCAAATCTCCTAACCCTAGAGACAATATCCGTTTTATTAGGACAGTCTATCAGCCTGGGAGCTAAAGCTACTCCTGAGAATTACAATGAAAGGGTATCCTCCGATGTAATTTGGGAGTCGAAAGACGAGAGTATTGTGATAATTGATGAAAATACCGGCGTTCTACAGGCTGTAAATTTCGGCAGCACTGAAATTGTAGTTTCCGCTGCAGAAAAACCCGAAGTGCAAAAGGTTATTCCGATAGAAGTGCCAACCATTCCGATTACAGATATCATAGTGTCACCGTCTTCGCTGGATTTGATATTAGAGCAAACCGCTACTTTGTCAACATCCTTCCTGCCGACAAGCTACAGCGTTGAAGACGAGTCACTCGTATGGTCATCTTCCGATCCGTCAATTGCTGAGGTAACAGATGGTGTGGTTCAGGCGAACAGCCCGGGGCAAACTACCGTTAAAGTGTCCTTAAACAGTGATCCGACTGTGTTCACAGAGGTTTCGGTTTCCGTTGAATTTCCTTCTGTAATAGATATTTCGAAATTTAAAGGTACCGGATTAAATGATAACCTCATTTATAAACAAGTCTATTTGGAAGAAAATGCTTCCATAGATGTTCTGGGTCTTTCCGACGAAGAAATTGCAGCAGCATACAACCGCGATTTTATGGAATGGAATCCTTCATCAAAAACCCTCAAATTTACCGGCGAAACGGGTCAGTGGGATGTTTACTACTCCCATAAGTATCAGTACTTTTGGATCAGACACGATGAGCGCGGCGGCAGTACAACGGACGTTTACTGGTTAAGAGGACAGGGTTTCACGCAAGCTCCTGTGTGGCATCCCGACCTTGCCGGAACAAGTGGGGGATATTGCTGGGCACTTGCAAAAATCAGATTTGCAGCATTTATGAAACCATTGGGCAATAACAGGTATCAGGCATCTGTTTACATTCCGTCAGCAGCTCAGTCTGGCAGTTTTTGGATTACCATAAAACACAATCTCTGTGCATGGGCCAATCCACCGGGAACACCGTTACAATTTGTCGGACCTGCCGGATTTGCAGCTTCCAATACAGATATAAATGTCAGACCTGCTGACTTTACCGGAGGCTATTACCGGATAACATTGGATTTAAATACCAACCAACGAATTCTCGAAAAAATAGATTAACCAATTTTTCTCCTGCCGTGAAAATTTTCACGGCAGGAGATTTTTTTAATGGGCAGGAGCACTGTGTTGTACTTACACATAGATAACCCATAATTGTATGCTTTCAGCTGAAAGCCTTGAAGTCTGTTTCTGCAATTAAGAAGCTGTTCAATTTGACTACAGTATGTTTTTCCGCAATTTACTCTGCGCAAGAAACAATCCGCCAATGACCACCACAATGCCGACGATTTTCTGAACCCCGAGTTCTTCGTTCAGAACAAAAAATGAAAGTACTGCCACAAAAACCGGAATCAGATTCACAAAGGTGTTGGAGCGATTGACGCCAATATTTCGGATACTTTTGGTGAAAAGCATAAATGCAATGGTGGATGCAAAAACGGCAAGCAGCAGAATTGCCCTAAACGCCTGCGGATGAAACGGGGTAGCTAAAAACTCCTTCAGATCAAACATCAGCCAGAACGGTAGAAAGAAAAATATCCCGATAAAATTCTGATAGGCAATGATGGTGAAGGTGTTGTAGCGAAAAACCACTTTCCGAAGCATAACGGAATAGGCGATGGCAGAAAAAACGGCAAGAAACTCTAACGCGACTCCGGCGGGCGAAGCATCAAACCGAAAGGAGCCGTTCAATACCACTAACGCAACACCGATAAATGAGAGTGCGAAACCGGCAATATTTTTCCAGGTCACTTTCTCACGAAAAAAATACCACGCCGCAATGGGCGACAACAGCGGTATGGTTGCTACAATCACCGCGGCAACGGTCGAAGATACGTAGGTCAGTCCGTGGCTTTCACCCATAAAATAGAGAAAAGGCTCAAAAAAAGCCATCAGCAAAAAAAGCTTGAAATCCTTTAGAGACGGTTTTTGCAGTCGTTTT
>CAYNOQ010000053.1:0-17139 GCA_964398855.1 uncultured Mariniphaga sp.
TCTTCGCAGGAGTTAGCTGCTCCAATGTTTTAACAGGAAGCTGCTCAAGCGTTTTAACATTCAACGTTTCCAAAGTTGCAGGACTCATTTTCTGAATCGTTGCAGCGCTGAAAGTTTCAATCTTCGCAGGAGTTAGCTGCTCCAATGTTTTAACAGGAAGCTGCTCAAGCGTTTTAACATTCAACGTTTCCAAAGTTGCAGGACTCATTTTCTGAATCGTTGCAGCGCTGAAAGTTTCAATCTTCGCAGGAGTTAGCTGTTCCAATGTTTTGACGGGAAGCTTCTCCAAAACAACAACATCAAGTTTTTCCAATGTCGGCACGCTCATTTCCTGAATTAAGTAGCTATCAAAAGTTGCTATTTTGGCAGGAGACAACTGCTCCAGAACTCGTAAAGGTAAATCCTTCAAAACGTCTATCGGATATTTTTCCAAATCTGCAGGCAGCATTTTTATCAGTTCATCATAAGGTGGTCTTCTGAATACAGAATCTCTTTCAGGTTTTGGTTCCGGTTCCGAAGGTTTCGGCTCATCTTCTTTGTCAATCTCTTTTTTGGGAATTTCACCAAAATGCACTTGAATTTGTGAATTTGAAACCCCACTGCCACAGCATAGATAGGGCAGATAAAAATCGGCAATAACGCTATAACCTTTAAGGTTACCTGCAGCTTTAGCCAGCGGGTTCTGATCGTTGTAAACCATAATAAATGTACCGCCTTTATATACTCCGCCTCTGTGTTCAATTCCGGGATGTTTTGCCATAAAGTTTGAAAAGAGCCACTCCTGCTGAATTTTCAGGGTTCGTTTTGCCATCTCTTCTTTTAAAACTTTCAGCGAATTGGATTCACCACGATTCATAATATTATACATATTTTGAGTTAACTCGGTAAAGTCGGGTGCGTAAGATGCACCTTTCAGTTTTTCCATATTTTTTTCCACATTCTGAAGAAGAATTCTTGCAGTCTCCCGCAACGTTTCCCATGCAACTTCAAAAGTATTTTCATTTATGGCTGATAAGCTCGTCTCCTGAATCAATCTTGCCATACTTTCAATCTTATCAATGAGTTCAACATAAACATTTTTCAGGGGAAACTGGTCAGTTTCAAAATTTTTGGGCAGCGGATTTTTCTGAATGATACTATGGATATAATACTGTCCCATTGTCATTTCACTATCTCCCTCTTTCCATGCCTTATAGCAGGACTGAGACTTCAAAAAATTTCCATTCTTTGAAATCAAAATCCTGCCCCAATCGATAGAAGCCCCCGGAAAAACTTCATAAACTCTTCCCGGAATGGCAGCAATTTCCCGAATGGTTTCCATTTGCATCTGTTCAATTGCACTAAAAACATTTTCCTGTTTGGAAAAATCAACAGCGGTATAAACAGCTTTACCGGTTTGCGCAACTCTGGGTTCTGTTTCGGTTTGTTTTTTTTCTTCGGCAGGTTTATTCACCTGGCTTATTTGCAAAAAAAGTGGCTGATAGTACTGAACCTGAGTATAAAATATTGTAGTCGGGAACAAGAAAAACTCTTGTTTAACCACAAGCTTCTGACTTGCAAGAAAGCAGATTTGTCGTTCCAAAAAAGAGAGTAATCCTTTCCTGATAGCCTCGAACTGGCTTTCCAAATCATCAAAATGGCTCCCTTCTATAGCAATATCGGTAGCATCATCGCCCAATTTCAGAGCAACAATATTGAATGGGAGATTGTATTCATCTCTCTGCTTCAGAACATTCTCAAAAGCAGTTTTAAAATCCATTCCGACATGCCCTTCAATTCTGAAAAAATCATTTTGAACCCGGTCATATTCCAATGGATTCTCCACGAATGGAAGCACCGGATTCTTATTGTAAGTTCCTGAATAATAAGAAAGTATTGTCTTCTCCTTTTTATATTTTGATTTCAAAAAATTCCATTTTCCCAATAATTTTGAGGGTTCGTAATAAAAGGGAATTACTTTTTGTGACAAACGGGCTTTTTCGCCCAAATCCGGTATTATTTTGATAGTTTTTGCATCATGGGGCCATCTGAAACTTTCAACAAGCAAAACCATCCGCTCAAAAAGCATATTCAATTTATCCACCTTCTCTTTTTGATTATTTAAAATGGGGGAATAGATAAAATAGTTTCTGTAACCCGACATACCATCCCGGGAATTCAGCGTTGCTTCGCCCAAAGAGAGATGAAAAGGAAACAGGGAATCATCGGGCAGACAAGCAGACAAAATTTCCAATCCGGTTACCTTAAACTCATTGTAACCCAGAATGAGATCATGGATAAAATCATAAAAATACTGACTGTAAATCAGTTGGTTATTAGTTGTTTCTGCCAACTTTTCAAGAAGAGTATTATTCAGCTTTTCAAATGGATTTTGTTCTCTCTGAAGAACACTTCTGAAAACATTAAACGATAAATTACAGGCTTCGGCAACCTGTTTCAAAACCCCACTATTAACAATATTTTGAAAAGCGCTCAAAATTTCTCCGGCTGTTTTTAAAGTTTTGAAAGGAACATTGAAGCGTTTCAGAAAAATATCGGGCAGCGATGATTTGGCGATTTCAAGCTGCGTTTCAGGCAAATCAAGACCGGTAAACTCAACTGCGCTTAAATCATTCCTCTTTATCAAAACCGGTTTTACATTGAAATTCACTTTTCTACCTTTGTCTTCACAATCATCTGAAAGACAATTCTTGAGGTCTTCAGTTTTTTTCTCTAAGAATAAAACAACAGCATAATCCCTTAAGAACTGTGTTTCTGCTGCCAACTCTGAATCGCCCTCTTTAAACAGCTCCGTTTTAACCAGTTCATACATTGTAAGGTGGGCATAAGGATTCAAGCTGTTCAGGCTGTCCGGTAATTTATACTGCCTGAAATGGGTGAATTCATCACCTGAAAAACTGATGATGTTCCCCGAAGTTGTGATACCTGCTCCTTTCGATATTTTAATGACTTTGCCATTAAAAGAAGAATCCAGTCCGCAGACAATGCCCGCTCCAAGCAGGATAGTTCTGGTTATTTGTTCCTGTTCATCAAGATAGTTGAAAAGGTCATTTAGCTGTTTGGCAGTCAACACCTGGTCTGCCACAAATTCGGGATAAAAATTATATCGGCTCATAGCTGTATTTTTTAAGGGCTAAGAATATTTTTAAAAAGTTCCCAGTTTTGTGCTTCCAAGCAACACTGGGTTAGTAATCTCTGTATCACAATCATATAAACGTGCTTCGGGATATTCGCTGTGTACATGGTTTAAAAAATCGACCATTTTATTATTTGCTTTCCTAAGCGCATTTTTCTTTTCATCATCACTGTCTGTAGGCTGTTCCTTGTAATTTTTCAATGCGGTAAGCCAGTTTTGGTAATAAGTCTGAAATTCACTCATGGCTGTGTGGTTAATCCAGCACACTTTAACAAAAACATGTGCGGGAGCTTCAGCTTTTATGGTGTTTTCAAAAAAGCGCCTAAAATCCATATCTCTGAACCGCAGGAGCCAATAGGGCAAAATAACCGACAAACGAAATGAATAGGGATCATCACAGCAGGAGTGTTCTTTTTCTAAAGAAACCTGCATCAATTTGTAATCGGATTCTGGTTCTGATGAAATATTATTGTCCGGTGTAAAGTGCGGACGAAGAAGCAGATGCTCAATTAAATACATCCCCTCCTCATCACAGTCAGATGAGAATTTATTTGCCAGTTCATCAATAAATAGCCGTGCGTTCTCATCCTTTGTAAAATAGGTATCACTCACAGCCACTTCATTTCCCCGCTCATCCAAGAGTTTCACGAAGATTTGCGACGGAGAGCTTATTTCCATCCGATAGCGCCCTTTGTCGGGAAGGCTGACATACAATTTATTCAAAACCTCCTCTGCTTCACGATAGGTTTCAAATGTTTTGGCAGCAATGAGTTTATTATCTGAAGAACTGCTGCTAATTTCAAACATATATTGCGGTTGGTTTTCGCTTCCCATATTGGCAATCTCAATCTTTTCAACGCAAAACAGATTTCGCCTGCTGTAATCGGCAATTCCGGTGTAACGTGCTATTCGTTTTTCAATTCCGCTGACATTTTCACTATTCCATATTTCACCCAAATAGTCAAATGCTTTTCCGCGTTCGTTGCTAATCGTGGGATAATCTCTCAAAAAAGCGGATTTATCTTCTATCAGGCGTTTTTGGGTTTTACTCACTTTTTCGTTTCCTGAAACCGTATAAAGCATCAGCACATATTCATTAAAAGATTCTGAAAATCTTGCCAGCAAGTGGTCTAAAAAGCGATTTTTTCTGTCGAAAAAAGTTTTTTCCGACTCCATTAATTTTTCAAACTGATTTTTAACTGCCTTTTTTTTCGAGACAGAGCCGGAAGAATAATCACTCATTTCAAAAATATCTTTGAGCGAAACCTGCTCTTTCGTCTCAAAATCTGCAACCGTTTTATAAAGTTTGTCAATGTTTTTCAATTCAGAAAGATATTGATTAAAATAGGTTTGCTCTGCATCATCATCAATTCTGAAAAGGTCTTTTGCATGGTACAGCTGAGAGAAAAACCCGGCAAGAATCTGATCAAAGAAAGTCAGATAAGCCTGCAGTTGCAGCGCTTGTGCCCTGCGTTCATCAGTTGCGTCCGGCGGTAAACCTGCTGCTCCAACGCCATAAGTTTCAGGCAGATCAGGCTGAATGGAAGTGTATTCATCAAACTGATAATGAACGCCTTTTGGTAAAAGTCTGTCCTGTTGATGACCACTTAGTTTTTCGTGAGAATTTTTTCCTTTCAGCACAAAAAGTATATCTTCCGTTTCATCTCTTTTTGCCCGCACAGGCAGCTTGCCCTTGAAGAACAGCACTTTGCTCCTGTCAATATCCAAAACAGCCTTATGGTATTCCTTCAACACCAAACTCCATTTTTGTCCCGAAGAACCGGGTTGCCCAAGCTGATTGTAATCAGTGAGCATCACATTTTTAACCGATAAAACTCCCTTAATATCCATGATGAAATTGATAATATCAGAAGTTCTGATTTCAGTTCTCAGTGAAGTGTTTTTCAATTCTTCGGTATCAATGAAACCGTGTTCCAGCTTTGGTCCCTCAAAAATCTGTTCGGATGGGATATTTTTCTCTACCATCTCCCTAAGGGAATAGAACTTGATATCCGGGTCAAAATAGGACTCGATCTGAAAATATATTTCAGCCAGAATCCGTTCAATATCAGCTTCCGGAGACACTTCAACATCGGCACAAAATGCTACGTTTACGGGAGTGACCGTACCAATATTCTTAAAATCTTCGCAAAGATTGCGATGGGCGCTTAATTTTCTTTGTGCTGCTTCAATACCGGAAATTATTACCTGTAGTTTTTCGTAATATGCTTTAAAAATTGAGTGATGAAGTGCAGACTCGTCTTTCTGCAATTGCTTTTTGATCTCACCTTTCTGCTCTTCCGACAGGTTGATCAGAAAATTTATCAGATAATCAAAACTCTTTGTTTCACCGGTCAAATCATAGATTGTTCTAACCCGAAAAGCCTTGTTTTCTTCTGTAATGACAATTTCCCGAAGCTGTGCTTTTTTGCTGAAAATTGCCTCCATCAGCGAATGGTCTGCCTCATTCCATTTGGGTAAAATGATTTCGAGACGGATTTCGTTCAAATATGAATCATAAATGGTATAATTAATATTTCCGGTGTTCAAATCACCATATTCATCCGTGTTTTCCAGGTCGAGAAGCACGTCGTACAACCCCTGGATTTTAATGGGAGTTATCTTGTCCGAATCCGGTAAATAGCTCAGCTCATCTTTCTCAACAGACGGAAACAGAGCCACTTCCGATGCCGGAACAACATTGCTGCCATCGGGAATATCCACATTTACTTTGGGAAAGAGCCAGGCGTTGTGCACTCCCGGTGTGTCAGCCAAGAGCTTGCGGTAGTCATTCACCGTCAGGGGTGCGCAGCTCATTATTTCACGTGCCGTGAAAAAAGCCTGCCCTGCATCCGTGCGTCCATCCTTTGAAGCCATCAAATCCACGATTTGAAAATCGGCACGATACCCCAGTTCGGTGATTGCAAAACTCAAGGCTTCCAGAATGGTTATTCCGGGGTCATGGGCGTTGTAATCTGTCCACAAACGGTGGGCAAGCTGCTCAATATATTTCAGCCCTTCCGCCCGAAGCAACTCATAATCCTGCGCCGGGGGCAGTTTCCTGTTTTTTGATATTATATATTTCTCATCCATCAGCATTCGTCATCAAAATTTTGATAATCAATGATATGTTTAGGATCGCTTCTCTGCTCATCACCGGCAAACGACACAAATACGGTTCGCGCAGAAGTTGCAACAGCCTCTTCAACATCGCCCGATTTAATACCGTCAACAATGTGATACATTTTAAAGCAGGCAACCCAATCCACATAATCCCGTTTTTCCACAAAATCAAGCAGTACGCTTTTACTGATTTTTCCGCCAAATTCAACTTCATCCTGCCGGTTAAATACCCAGGGAGAGAGATATTTCTCAATTTCGTCCATAAGTTGGTTGCTGAGAAAATCACCATCTTCCGAATGAAATTTCACTTTGAAATCCAGCTGAATCTCTTCAAAACGTGCATTTTTAACCTGCAACTGCACAAAAGGTGAAATGTAGCGGCGTAAATAATTCTCGATATTTGTCAGTGTGCCAGTATCAGTTCGCGGACGGAGCGGATTGACCGCATTTTTACCTGAAAGATTAGGGATTGGCACAACCAGCACATGCCCGGGCGCAAGTTCATTGTCATCACTGAGCTGCTCCTCCTTAATCTGCGCATGATTGATGCACTTAACTTTGTAAATTTCCGGGAACTGTTCCAAAACCATACGCTCATAATCCCAGGCAGTTATCGCCCGGTTCTTATGCCGTAAGCGTTCAGAAATACGGGCAGAGCTTTGTGTTTCAGTCTCTTTCATTCTCCCTCCGAAAGAGGTATAAGGTTGGGAAATTTTCCTGATAGCTGAATCATTGGTCTGCAATCTGGAAATTGTTCCGGCAGCAAGAGGTTCTGTAAATTCCACGCCGTTTTTCATAAAATCGGTGAGTTCCGCGCTGACAGCCTGCGCATTTATGGCAATCAGATCACAAACCGCTTCCCTGTTTTTTCGTAACACACCTCTGATCCAGTACAACTGCTCTCCCATTAAAGTGTTTTCTCTAACTGCATCCGGGGAAAAGCTGAACCGGATAATTCCTGTTTTTGTCAGATTGTTGGTATCATCAATCAGGTCATTTTGTCCAAAATCAGTCCATTGGTTGTTTTCAGTTAAAAAGCTCCAGCTAATTTTCTGCATACTGAAAGCCGGATCGGCACTTCCGTCAGACACTTTGAAAAGTAGCTGAATGGAGCGTCCCGGGCTAAAATCATCAATACCGATATAAATTTCTCCTTCATTATTATAAACCGGCAAAAGGGAGGTATTTGCGGAGGAATCTGAAACAGAGCGATTCCGGGCAGCCGTTCCAAACGGCGAAACGTGATAAAAACAACCTGAGTCGCAATCGAAATCCCCGGAAGTTGAAGCAGTTATATTAATAGTTGCAGCAGCACTATAATTAACATACAGAGACTTAACCAGGGGCGTATAAGGTTCCGGCGGCAAATCCAGCTCTTTCTGAATTGCCTCCGTCAGGCGCAAACTGTATCCTGAATGACCAAAATCTTTTTCGCTGTTTAAACTAATTCTGGCAAATCCACGCTTCTCCCTGATTGAAAAAACCGGGTTTGCTGAAAAATTAAACGTACTGTTTCCCGGCAAAACGGGCAGCTTAATTTGCTCTTTTACTTGTGGAAAAATATTTGCTGCTCCTGAAACTACGGAAAATCTATCGGAAGTGAGAGTTTTCTTCTCTCTATTATCAGCAGCAACAGAGGATAACGAAGCAGAAGCTTTTTCAATTCCTGATTTTTTACTTCTCACTTCTTTAGACTGATTATTTATCTTGTCAGAACCGGTCTTGAAAATGGTTTGTTGGTTTTTCTCTGATACCGGATCCGAAACCCATAAGCCATTTTCCAACACTTCAACTCTCACAATTTTATTGAAAGAATCGTCTGAATTGTATTTCACCCAATCAGTACCATCCCACTCAATATGAGCAGTTGCGCTATTCAGGTTTTTCAGAAACACTTCGTTGCTCCCGATGATAAGCGAAGAACCGAGACGCGGCTGATGAGTGAAAATCGGAAACAGTTTTGATGGGTCCAAAGGTCCCAAATCGTTTTGAACATATAAATCCCGTACACCTTTAACATCAACAGTAACTTTTACACTGGTAACAAAACAGCTTTGGAAAATCTTCTGAAAGTTAAACTCTCCCGGAGTGTTATTTATTAAGAACTGCATAACCGGCAGGTGGGTATTAAATTTGAAATTCTGGTGTATTTTTTCATCATAAGGCAGGAATCCCGGATCGGCAGCGTTCAATTTTATGATGAAATTCAAAGCGCTTTGTTCCACCTTAATCTCCTTAATTTCCGCTTCATACCAACCCTCTTCACCGGTTATCAAAACTTTAAAAGCCCTTTCCAAATCGGGTTCCGGATCAAATTCATCAATATTTATGTTGAAAACTACAGATATTTCGCGTTCACCCTCTTTCAGAAATAAAACCGGATGAGCAACCGCAAAACCGGTGGTTGCCCGGCTATTCGTTTCCGGCTTTCCAAAAGGTTTCCAGCTCTTGTCCGGTGAAATTAATTCACCGCCCATGCCATCTTGAGAATTTGCTACCAACGCAGCAAAAGGGGATAAATATTCTTTAGTTCCGATTTTCTCTTTTTGAGTGCACACAGACCGGATGCTTTTTATTTTTCCCTGATTGATGACAACATCATTCTTTAAAGCATAAAATAGCTCCTGACCTGCTTTATCTTTTCCGCCTTTAAAAACCGTACCTTTTTTTAGCAGATGCTGGTCTCTGTTTTTTTGCAGCTCTAACAGCAAATGCACTTTGTCAGGTTTTGCCGGAAGCTCCCTGAATCCCAGAATATTTTTATAATAGAACTGCAAGTGCCTGTTTGTAAAATCATTCAGCTGACTCTGTGCCTTTTCAAACAGCTTGATAAAAGTAAGAAAAAGAGCATAGTGGGGTTCATGTGTGGGAAAATTGTCCAAAGTTTCCTGCAGAGAAGTACCAGCATTTTCAATAACTGCACTGTAAGATTTTAAAATGTTCCAAAGAATTCCCTTGAATACAGCATGGTCGGCACTGTTCTTTATTTTATCTACGGTTGTTGCTCCGTTAACAGGCGCCGTAAATTCTTCCTGCACCTCCCAGATTTCACTCAATCCGGTAGTCAGCAAATTTTTGGCAAGTTCTGTTTCTATTGGCGGCAAAGGAGAAGTTAAACTTTTTTTGGTATTTATCATTCCGCCTTTTTCAGAAGCGCGGTAGAATTGAAGCAAACGGTAGAAAGGCAGCGCAAAACGCGAAGAAATGCTGTTTCTGAGATATTCCGTGAAAGCCAGGTCTGCCGGCAACGCCTGCATCCAGCTGTCAAGCTCATAAACCAGTGTAGTCAAAAAATTGAAAATTGCAGTGTAACAGCGTTGCAGATTTTCAGTTTTGTTGTCGTTTTTTATAGCGCTCAGTAGCTGTTTTACATAATTAATATAGCTTTTTGCATCCTTTTTATGAATGGTTGCCAAAATAACGCTGACATCCATGCCCATCAGTGGTATCCAATCACCATCAGCCTGATTTTGAGCATTGTAATATTTAAGGTAAGCAGCATATTCTTTTGCAAATAAAATCAAGTCTGCATCTGTTCTTTCGTCAACTCTCACGAAATCGGGCAACAGCGCATTCAGTATCCGCTGATGCTGACTAACTCCCGAATTTGGCGATCTGTTTTTATATGAATTTTGTGCAGACATTTTTATTGTTTTGCTTAGTTTGTCTTTTCATCTTTATAAAAAGGAAATACATAATTATAGCGGCTGTTTGTTGCCTTAACCGTGTAATCCAGTTGAATCAGAAATATCCCCTCATGCTCATCACCCTCCGAAATATCCACACTGTTCAGATTAATGCGCGGTTCGAAAAAAAGAACAGCAGTTTCAATCAGGTCTGCCACATAGGTTTTCAATGATGTTGACAAGGATTCAAACAAAAGCTCATCAAGAAAACAGCCGTAATCGGGTTGCATAATTCGCTCTCCCGGTCTGGTGCTTAGCAGAATATGTAAACTACTCTCTATATCTGCTTCATTTTCCACCATTTTCACCGATTTCCTGCTTTTACTGAATTCAGGCGGAAAGCTCCATCCCCTGCCTAAAAATGATCTGTTTTCCTCCATAACCGGATTTTATATTTTCTGTAATACATTTCTAAAAACACGATTGCCAACTGTGCGGGCATACTGTTAATTTATTTTTACAAGCGACCCCTTCACTTCAGTTATTCCATCGCTGCTGATGCTGACATTGCTGCCTTCAACTGAAATTACAGGTGCTTTAATTTTTATTGATGATTGCGCACTGATTTCCAGTTCGGTGCCTGACTGAATGGTTATTCCGCTTTGGCTCATAATCACGCTGTTACTGTTTTCATCTTCCAAAAGAATGAGATTTTCCTGATCATTGATGAAAACTCTTTTTCCTGCCGGAGTTTCAATCTTCACCGATTTTTCACTGTCATTAAAAATAAATTTTAATCCATCCCGGCTGACAAACCCTTTTTCGGGGTTTTCATCGGAAGCTACGAACGGCGCCGGTTTTGCACTGCTGTTCAGCATTCCTAAAATTATTGCCTGAGCCGGATCATTTTCAATGAATCCAACCACAACTTCATCTCCTGTTTCGGGAAGAAAAAAAGCACCTCTGCCGTCACCTGCATCAAGTGAGGCAACTCTTGCCCAGCATGTTGCGTTCTGATTGCTTACTGTCGGAATCCTGATTCTCACCCTACCTTCTCCGGCAGGATCTTCCAGTTCCTCAGCAACTCCGATCATCAATCCGTTCACATTTGAAAGTCTGCCTAAAGCGGAAGAATTCGCATAAGGATTGATCTTCTCGGCAAACCACTCCGGCGACATGCCAAAATCCACTTCTGTTGTCCACTCCCCATCTTCAAAATGCTGAGTCAGAGCATTCACAAACACCGAACCTTCAAACCGTTCACCCACACCGTTTAATCCGATAAAATCTCCGGGAGTAATGTGCGGATATCCATTAAAAATTACGCTTCCCCGAATTTTCGACAACCGTTGTTTCCCTAATTTTGCATCTGCAATCGCTTGTTGCTCATCCAGTGAAAATTTGGCAGAGCTAAAAAAGCTGTCACTTCTTTTTTCAAAAACATCAGATAATTCCTTTGAAGTGAGATTTCCTGCCTCATTTTCCCATTTCTGCGGTGTATCAACATCTGTTTCAACCATCTCCTGATTGGTGTAATCCCACGTGTTTACGCTGACCCCCGGGAAATGTGTCCGCGAGTCAATTTCTGCATGGTAGTCAATTATTGTTGCTCCGTAGAGCAACTCCAATACCGGTTCTGCATCAGTTTTCGGAGTGAAAAACGAAATTTCTCCATCGGAAACCACACAAATATTCCCGATTCTGTCCATACGTGAAACAATAAAATCCCAGTCTGACATACTGTATTGAATAACATCTTCATAAACCGTACTGGCAGATTCCACATCTCCCTTCAAGTTGTTTTCACTCAATATTTCGTTCACAATTTCATCATCGCCCATATTTTCAAAATGCCTCATTTTTCGTCCGCTAGTCAGTACAACAGCTTTGTCTCTGCACTCCACAACCAACTCAGAGAAATCCGCCGATATTCTGTTTTTGTGACTGATGACAATTCCCTTAAAAATGGTGGTGTTCTCTGAACGGTAGCCCAAATCTATCTCGATGGAGTTTCCGGGAACAAACAGCTCCAGATTACTGATTTCAAAGTCCTCTTTTGAACGGTCTCCATCATTTATTCTAATGGTTGCCGAAGGAATTTTATTCACCTCCCGCTGCACAAGAACACTTTTCACCATGATTGTGAATGGAATTTCCCTGTCATTCACCCGAATGGCATAAGTAACGATGTCAGGTGTTTTGGGTGTGGGTATTTTTCGGGGTATATTCATAATAAACTTTACTTAATCGGGGGAAACTGAATTGAAGTTCCATATTCAATTTTTCGGAAACTCAGCATTCCGTTGGCTCTTGCAACATCAATATAATATGACTGAGAATCATATACTTCATTGACCATCAGCGGAAATCTGTCACCATTCTTAAAAGTTCGCTTGTGGGTTATATCTGGTGATTTGTTGTCTTCGCGCCTTATCGCTTCTTCTGCCGAAACGGCACTCTCCAGACTTAGATTTACCGTAGCTCTCAAAGGGGTTCCATCGGGTTTGAACAGCTTGTAATCAACAGCCATGGAAGTGAGCACTCCTTTAAAAATCCCATCTTCCGTGCCCCAGCAAAATTTCAGATAACGCGGGCGGTGAATCTCACCGTCGTATTCTTTGCAAAATTGTTTCAACAGCTTAATCTGCTGAGTTACATCGTTTTTTCTTTTATCTGCTACGGGTGCAGCAGGATTAAAATCGCCCGGAATAACACCTGTTCCGTCAAAAATCAAATCCACGCTGAATCCGATCGGCTCACTTTTAATATATTTTTGAGTTTTTATCGTTCCATTCTCATCACCCGAAGCGTATTTCAACCTGTACGTTTTTTTGTACGATTCGGGATTAACCTGAACATAAAATCTATCTACTCCATTGATTTTAACTTTCGACGAAGGTGAGTAATCATCTTTCACGAAAGCTTCAATCCACAATTTTGCCAATTTTCCCGTTATCATCTATTTATCTCTCTTTTTGTTCTTTCAAAAAATTTTTCACTTGTCTCATGCTCTCTTTCAGAATCTCCTTTCGGAATTTCTCCAGTTCTTCTGATTTAAGCACAAACCCGGAATCCCGTTCCGAAGGCTCCACAATTGCTTTAATTATCAACTCTTTAAACTCTATGGGCATATTCAGAATTATATTAGCAATGCATCAAAATACTGATAGGAGAGCGTCAGCGTTTCCACAACAATTGAGTTCTCTTCTGCATTAAAATTACTCACCTTCCAATTTTTGGGTATTGCATTGATAACATGCCAGTTATACACAGGAACATGATATTCGTTCAAAAGCGAAATAAGAATATTCAACGGGCTAAACTCGAAATTTTCAATGGCATTGCGACACCATAATATGATTCCCGAGCCGATGAACAATCCGCGCTTTAACACAATGTCCTCATATTTTGTGCGCAACGGCAACTGGTGAGTAAACCGGTTGTTGCCTCCCTCCTTAATTGCTTCCATCTCAATTTCCGCACTCAATCCGCTCACTTCCTTAAACCGGAAATCATTGGGAGTTTGGGGAAACAGTTCGAAAAAGACGCTAAAATGAAAGCCAACCGGCGGGTAGATCATGCCCATTTTTATTCATTTTGAATGGTTAAACCTTCATGTGCCAGTTCCATGCTTTCAATAGCCACTTCATTACCGTCTGCTTTTAAATCGGTGGAATTCACTTTTATGGGCCAGGCACTTTTAATTTTCCACACAACTACCGGCTCATGTTCTTCATTGAGTAGGCTTATGATAATATCACGTCTTTCTATCTGATTCATCTGCACGGTGTTCCACCAATTATAAAACTCATTATCGCTTTTAAATGTACCGCGCTTCAGGGTGATATTGCTGTATTTGACCATTCCCGGCATTTTTCTTTTCGAAAATTCGGGACTTGCCCCATCGCGATATTCGATAGGATCAATTTCGACATCCAAACCGGATACTTCCGTAAATCCGATTTTTGTTCCTCCCCACTCTACCTGGAAATGAAACTTGGACAATGGGTATGTTGCCATAATTAAAAGATTTTAAATGTTATACAATTGAGTTTATTAAGATTCCTGCATTTTGTGTGAAAACTTCAAAATGATAAATTCTGCGGGACGGACTGCTGCCATGCCAATTTCCACATTCATTCTTCCTTCCAGAATATCCTGTGCCGTCATGGTTTGCCCCAATCCCACGCGCACATAAAAAGCTTGTTCGGGCTTGGCTCCTGCCAGTGCACCGGCGCGCCATTGCAGCGTCAGAAAGTTTTCAATCATGGCGCGAACTTTTACCCATGTGTTGGCATCATTTGGTTCAAAAACAAACTGTTCGGAAGCTTTTTTTACAGACTCCTCTACCATATTGAAAAAACGGCGAACAGGAATATATCGCCATTCACTGTCATTGCCTGCCAGAGTACGCGCTCCCCAAACCATGGTTCCCTTGCCGGTAAAAGTGCGGATGGCATTGATAGATTTGCCGGCAGTGGTGTCGATATTCAGTTGTCCGTTTTCTTCATGGGTAATGTTCACTACGGGACCTACAACCGAATTTAAACTTACATTGGCAGGAGCTTTCCAAACCCCGCGGTCTCTGTCAACCGATGCATAAACACCGGCAACGGCGCCGCTTGCAGGAAGAATGACACCCTGCTTTTTGCAGGCATTTATGATTGTCTGATAAACAGGGTCAATATCCTGTAATGTATCAATCAGTTCCTGTCTTACATCATCATCATCCGCAGCAGCTGTTATCTGAGTAATCAAACTTTGAATAAAAACAGTTGTGACGTCAAAATCAGTTTCACCATCTTTTACAACTGCATTTTCTTTAGTAATTTCATCATAACCAACACTATAAGAATAACCGGTTTTCAACCATGGGAAATAGGCAGCTCCATATTTCAGGTTGTTATTTCCAAATCTTCCGCGGATTGTGTCCAATTTATCGGTTATCCTGTTTTCATCTCCTTCAATCAGGTCAAAAATTGCAAAGCGATCCTGGAGCTTATTGCACTGGCTCAGCATACTTGCATAAAGTCCCCCGATTTTGTCATTATCCAATTTAACCATTTCCGGAATCACCAGCAGCGTTGGCAAATCGAGTCTTTCCACTTCAGCCAGACCGGCTTTCAATTTTTCCGCATCAATTCCACTTGCATCATAGCCGCCAACAGAAACGACAAAACATTCTCCGCCACCATTGTCATAAAACAACCTGAGCGAATCGTAAAGCAAAAATCTATTCTCAATTTTCACATTTTTAACCTGATTGTCTGCTCCCAAAGTGATTGTAAGCTTTTCAGGCTTTGGACCATATCCGAAAAACTGTTCATAATCTATCAATGAACTTATTTTCAGGGGTTTGTTGGTTAGACTGTTTCCGTCAATTTCGGCTTTTTCGGTATAGCCGATAAATGCAGGAACAGCTGTAGCTACTTGCGCCACTGATGGTGGAAATTTGGATATTTCCTCCACGTAAACGCCGGGTGTACTGTAATTTGTTGCCATAATTCACTGAATTTTAAAATTTTACATATATATCTCTGAAAAAATATTATTACTTGTTTTATCAGGTTTTATGAGCGAAATGCCCGGATTGGGTAACTCCTTATCTCCAAATTTTAAAGATATAAACCCGGAAGATGTCAACGGATAGGCTTTTGCGGTAATCAGCATTTTGGGATTTCCATTTTCCTGTTTTACGTCATCACTGCCTGAAACAACCTGATTACTATTGAAAATATAACGCCACACCGTTGATTGATTTTTGAATTTTAATTCAAAAACCGGAGCATTGGAGAGAAATTTTCCGGTAGTTCCAACCAAATGCAGCGAGCTTTCTCCCCGCATAAATATGCGGATTAGTCCAAAAACATTGAGTTGTTCGCTCTTTTCCAACTTTTTCAATATCAATTTCTTTCCGCTTTCAGAAAGCAAATTTGCTTCAGTTACAAACTGAGTAGCTCCCTCCTTTCTGATCAGTGGAAACCCGGATGGCTCTGTCTCCGGTTTTCTGTTTGAGAAGAAATACAATCCATCAAGTTTTTCAGCATTCAACGCTGTATAATTGAAAAATTGCGGATCCTTTATTTTCAGTAGAAAAGTGAGGTTCATGTCATTATCGAGTTCAATAAAAGGTTTTCCATCAGCCGGCTGATTTGCTTTTGTCCAAAGCATAAATCCCCGATTTGTTTCTTTAAAGAAAAGATGATGCCCCCTGATTAAATGAACAGTCTGTGCTGTGGGAACAATCGTAAAAACAGAGCGAGAGTCATACTTTTTCAACTGTTCAGCCTGCTCGTCAGCCTCCATCTCCTTAAATTCTGTCAAACCTTTGTCTAAAAAAAAGTTATGAAGAATATTCACACGAAAAAGTTCTTTATATTGAATGGAAAAACTCATTTGTCAAAATCTTTTAAAGTGCCGCTAATTTGAGTAACAACATCAGTTTCAGCTAATTTTATATCACGCTCGATCTCAATCAGCTGAACTTTGTAAATAACAGAAGGAAGCTGCTTGCCGCCTAATGTTCCCCAAATATTGTTCAACTCATCAAAAGTGGGGGAGTAGAGTTCAAGGTTGAACCGGAATTGCTCCAGAGCTTTGTAAGCAATATGGTCACGGTTATAAACCGTGTTTGCAGATGTAAAAACTTTTTTCCCCTGAAAAAACTCTATAACAGCAGAAAGGCAGCGCAACGATTTTTCATAGGCATCACCGGAAGCTGATGGTTTAAAATTGGCGGAAATCAGTAAATATAAATTGAGCGGAACGGGTGGGTTCCGGTATTCCGACTTCATATCATTCACGATAAAATGCGATCGGTTTTTCAAAGTTGTTTCTTCCTCCAGACGAATCAGCGTGAGAATTACTTTTTCATTAAAACCGGTATCATCATTGTTTCCGGATTCCCATAAAGCAATGTTTTGTAATTCAACAATCTTTCCTATACCATTTTTCTGAAAATAGTCTTCAAGCTGCTCTTTTAAAATTTGTAATGTCTCATATATCATCAGGTTCTATTTAATCTGTTAATCAAACACAAAACAGCAGATAATAGCATGTTTATATCCTAAATTATAGCGAAGTATTTGATTGCTATTATATTTAAAATTGAAGTTTTAATGTGTTATGGTGTTTAAAATTGAGCCAAATATACTTTTTAAAAACTCAAATGTCAATAGAAAAACTTAATTTCTCTAAAAAAATATTTTGAGAAATTATTTTTATCAGTTTAATATTCTTCTAAGATACTGGTTA
>CAYNOQ010000054.1:0-8019 GCA_964398855.1 uncultured Mariniphaga sp.
CACGCTGTTTGAGCCAACAGGAACACCATCCACAACAATCAAAGGCTGGGTTTCATTATTGATATTCCCCGACTTCCCTTTCATAATTCCTGCCAGTGAAGTGGCGCCGCGAATATTGAACATTACGGAAGAAGTCGGTGAGGTAGTCAGGCTGTTCATCTGAACACCTGTAATTTTTCCGTCAAGGGATTTTAGAACATTGGAGGTTCCCCCGGATTCAATATTCTCGCTGCTGACTGAGGAGATATTGTATCCCAATGCTTTTTTCTCTTTTTTCATCCCAAGTGCAGTAACTACAATTTCATCCACACCAATAGTAGAAAGATTTAATACTACATCAATGTTGGTTCTTCCGCCTACATTGATTTCCTGGGTTTCCATTCCTACGAATGAAAAGACCAGTACAGACTGGCTGCCGGGTACATTCAGAGAATACCTTCCGTCAATGTCGGTGACGGTTCCCTGTGTCGTCCCTTTAACCACAATAGATACTCCGGGCAAAAAATCGCCCGTATTGTCCTTTACAGTACCGCTCACCTGCACTTGTGCCTGAGCATAAACCGTAAAAAGAACAAACATTCCTGTTAAAAACGTCTTGAATTTTTTTTTCATAAAGATTTAGACATTACATTAAACAATAAAAAAATATTTTCTCAAATACAAAAGTGAGCATCACTAAATCGTTAAACTACTACATTTTTACTCAATATACATAGAATATTGACCAGTTTTGGTGTACTGTAGTGATGCCCATACATAAATCTGCTATTTTTAATAAGAATTAGGTCAAAATAGCACAAGTTTGTAAATTATAACAAAAGACTTTAATGCAGATTTTAGCTCTCTTAATAATAATTCGGGAGCTTGATTTTAAACAGACAAGAGGTTGTCAACATAAATTTTCATTTTAAGTGCTATTTTCTGTTGGATTATGTTATGTGCTGATTTACATGAAGTTGATAGTTGCCCTTAGTGTTTATTGTTATGTGGTTGCTGAAAAGTATTTTATGTAAAGTATATTATAACTATTGCTGTCAGTTAATCTTTATGTTATCGAAAATTTAAAACATTATTCAATTTAAAGCTGAATATATTCTTTATGGCTCAATGATAATTTGAACATATGTTTGCGTTCGCAAGTGTTCGGACTTTAACATTTGTTCTTATAGGAAAGGCTTAAAACTATAGTACAGAAAATTAACCTATATAAATTGTGCAGTAAATGAGACTTTTAAAGAACTGTATTTCAAATTCCCTCAAAAATATTTTCTGCTAAAACACCTGATATTTTGTAGTTATTCAGAGTTTGCCGGTAGATTTTTGATTAAAACAGAAATTGAAAAAACGGGTTGTTTTATTCCAGAGGATAAATCTGCTTTTTCGCGAGATAATTCAGTAACTTGTCTAAATTGGTCTCATTTTCTTCAGGATTGAATACCAGATTTGCATTGGCAGGTGTTTCAAACTCCAAATCTACGCCCGGCAGGTTCTCAATCTCTTCCCGTTCTGCCTTGATGTACAATTCCGGTTTGTTCGCTTTGCAATAATCGAGCGACGCATCCATGAACATAAGATGAAAACGCTCTTTGCCGATTATTTCCGCCACCTGATTTCTGAGTGAGTCATTTCTTGAGATAAAGGAGCAGATTGTGATTATTCCCTGATCGTTCAGCAGCTTACAGATATGTGCTACTCTTCTTAGTTGTTCGGCGCGGTCGGCGGGGGAGTAGTCGAGTTCCCGGTTTAATCCCGAGCGCAATGAGCTTCCGTCAAGCAGAACGGCGGTAGCTCCATTTTCAAAGAGTTTTTTCTCCAGACTGAATGCCAGTTCATTTTTCCCGGACCCATGCAGTCCTGTAAACCAAATGGTAACCCCTTTCTGATTAAGCTTTTTTTGCCTTTCTGTTACTGAAATCAGCGATTTCCCCTTTTTGATATTTTCCTTGTCAGTATCGGAAATACGAGACGGTAGGTTTTTGCTCTCTAATTTGTCGATTATCATCCCAACCGCAACGGTATTGTTTGTTAGCGGGTCAATGAGCACAAACGATCCCGTGTTTTTGTTCTTTTGGTAAGGATCAAAAAACAGCGGTTTTGCAGTGGTAAACACGGCACGTCCTATTTCATTCAGCATCAGCGTTTCAACCTTTGATTTTTTCAGTGTATTCACATCAGTTTTATATCTGACCATGTCAATCCGTGCACGTGTCGTGTTGGTTGTGTGTTTTAGGAAAAATTGTGTGGAGTGCTCCATCGGCTGTTCATCCATCCAGACAAGCATTGCTTCAAAATGCCTTTCCATGCGCGGCAGATTGTCGGGATTGACCAACATTTCACCTCTTGAAATGTCAATTTCATCTTCCAGCACTAACGTGATTGCCTGTGGCGGAAAAGCTATTTCAAGGTCGCCGTCGTAGGTTGGAATTGATACAACTTTTGACGTTTTCATGGAGGGTAGCGCCATCACCAAATCTCCCGGACTGATGGTTCCGGAGGCAACTTTACCGGAGAAACCCCGAAAATCGCGATTAGGGCGCAAAACATACTGAACAGGAAAACGGAAATCGGCGAAATTACTGTCGCTGCTGATGTGCACAGTTTCCAGAAAATTGAGCAGGCTTTTTCCGTGATACCAGGGCATCTGCTCAGAAATTTCCACTACGTTGTCTCCTTTCAGCGCCGAAAGCGGAATAAACTCCACGTCCGGAATGTTAAGCTGAAGTACGAAATTTTTATATTCGGTGCAGATATCATCAAAAACTTTTTGGTTGAAATCAACCAAATCCATTTTGTTGACAGCCAGAACTATATGTTTGATTCCAAGCAGCGAGACCAAAAAAGTGTGTCTCCGGGTTTGGGTAACCACTCCCTGTGTGGCATCAATGAGAATGATTGCCAGACTTGCAGTTGAGCCACCGGTAATCATGTTTCGTGTATATTGTTCATGCCCGGGGGTGTCGGCAATGATAAATTTTCTTTTTGCCGTTGAAAAATAGCGGTAGGCAACATCAATGGTAATTCCCTGTTCACGTTCAGCTTTCAGCCCGTCTAACAGCAAGGCGTAATCAATCTCTTCTCCGGCATGTCCGATGCGTTTACTGTCGCGCTCAAGAGCGGCAAGCTGATCTTCATACAATGTTTTACTGTCGAACATGAGCCTGCCGATAAGGGTTGACTTGCCGTCATCTACGGAACCGGCTGTGAGCAGCCGTAAAAGTCCTTTTTTTTGATCCTGATCGAGAAAAGCGCGAATGTCGGGAGTGTGATTTGACTTTGTTGTCATTTTATGCTTGTTATTGCTGTTGCTTATATATTATAATATATTGTCTGTTGTTTTTTGAAATTGCGGTTATGCAGAAGATTAAAAATATCCTTCTCTTTTTTTCTGTTCCATGCTGGCTTCCTGATCAAAATCAATGACTCGTGTGGTGCGCTCCGAAACATTGACAGTCATCATCTCTTCCACAATCTTTTCGATGGAGTCTGCATCCGATTCAATGGCGCCGGTGAGCGGATAGCAGCCTAAAGTGCGAAAACGCACTTTGCGCATTCGCGCTTTGGCAGCCAATTCCTTTGGCATGCGTTCGTCGTCAACCAAAATCAGGTTTCCGTCGATTTCCGTGATGAGCCGTTCTTTGGCATAATAGAGCGGAACAATCGGGATGTTTTCCAAACGGATATACTGCCAGATATCCAGCTCCGTCCAGTTGCTGAGCGGAAAAACCCGGATTGACTCTCCTTTGTGAATACGGGCATTGTAGATGTTCCACAATTCCGGGCGCTGATTTTTGGGATCCCAGTGATGATACCTGTCGCGGAAAGAGAAAATCCGCTCTTTGGCACGCGATTTTTCTTCATCGCGGCGGGCGCCACCAAAAGCTGCATCAAATTTATATTTTGTCAGCCCTTCCAATAATGCCTGAGTTTTCATCAAATCGGTGTGCACCTTGCTGCCATGGGTGAATGGGCCTATACCGTTTTCAAATGCTTCTTTATTATAGTGAACAATCAAATCCCAGCCTTTCTCTTTTGCATAGCTGTCGCGGAAATCAATCATTTCCCGGAATTTCCATTTGGAGTCGATGTGCATCAGTGGAAAGGGAACCTTGCCGGGCGAAAAAGCTTTTTCAGCCAGACGCACCATCACCGAAGAGTCCTTGCCGATAGAATAAAGCATCACAGGATTCTCGAATTCAGCAGCCACTTCTCTGATAATATGGATAGATTCCGCTTCAAGTTCCTGAAGATTTGTCAAACTGTATTTTTTCATACTCTTTTATACTATCTAATAATATGACTGCCTGAAATTTTCTCTTTTCTGTTAATTACCATAAAAAAGGATTTTTCAGTACAGTCTTTATGCTTTTCTCCATTGATTTTGCTTCTGTTTCAGAAATTGTTCAAAAGAGAGCAGACCTGACAAAATTAAAGTTTTTTTCCGAATTCGGCTGAATGATTGCTGTGCACTGATGTGTATTTAACTATGGCATTGCTGACAGCTTTTGTTTAAAATTTCCAGAAATAGGGAATCAGCAGAAGTGAGAGCAGGAATGAAATTAGATTTAACGGGGGACCGATTTTTAGGAAATCTCTGAATTTATAGTCGCCGATAGCCTGAACAATAAGGTTGGTCTGGTAGCCGATTGGTGTTGAAAAGCTGGTTGAAGCGGCAATGGTGATGGCGACAAAAAAAGGTTTCGGATCAACCTGAAGCTGATTTGCGGCAGCCAGAGCAATGGGGAAAATCAGTGCAGCCGCAGCGTTGTTGGTAATGATTTCGGTAAAAATGGTTGTGATAATGAACAGCGCCGCCAAAACACCAATGGGACCCAGGCTATGAGAAAAATTGATGGTTGTCCGTGCAACCGATTCGGCAGCTCCTGAGTTTTGCAGGGCTTTGCTCAGTGCAAACGAGCAGGCAATGGTGATGAGCACATCCCAGCTTATGGATTTGGTGTATTTCTGATGCGGCATGATTTTTAGCCAGATAAGCATCATTGCTGCTATTATGGCGAAAAAGAACATGTCGAAAGTTAAGCCTGCCGGCGAATCAAAATACTGCCCGATTGTTGCCCCGACAATCATTCCCAATAAGATGATAAATGCCAGCCATTTTGTCCAGAAATTACCGGTTTGACGGTAGTCTCGGATATAGGAAGTGAGATAAAAAATTTTGGAGTCTCCCCAGTTTTGAATAAACTGGTCGGTTGTAAGCAAAACAAGGTTGTCACCGGGTTTGAGTATCAGCTTGTCTAAATTTGTGGAGATGCGCTCCCCGTTGCGGTGAATAGCCACAACGGCTGCCTGATAGTGTTCAAAAAAGTTAAACTCCGGAATGGTGTAACCAATTCCCGGAAAACGCGGTGAGATGACTGCTTCATATTGTTTGAGCTTTTCTTTGGGAAAATGCTTCACCTGCTCTAACCCGCTCATCATAATATTTTCATTGCCAAGAATGGAGTTCAGCTGATCTGATTTGCCTGCAAGCAAAAGTTTATCGTTCACAAGTATTTTGTGAACCCCTTTTTGTGTGTTCAAAACTTCATTGTCCCGCTCTATGCATCTGACAAAGAGCTTGTTCATCTCAGTCAATCTGCCGTTTTTTATCTCTTTGCCAATCAGGTTGCTGTTCCAGGGAATAACTACATCATAATAATAGTCCTTGTAAATTGCCGAACTTTTGGAGTTTAAAAGTATTTTTTTCCCGGGCAGTAGCTTGTTTCCGGCTATGGACATATACAGCGTTCCAAAAATGGTGATGAAGATTCCGACTTGACCCAATTCAAACATGCTGAATCCCTGCATTCCGTTGTCAATCATCAAACCGTGAACCACCAGATTTGTTGTGGTGCCAATTAGGGTGCAGGTGCCACCCAAAATAGCTGCATAGGAGAGTGGAATCAGAAATTTCTTATGCGATAAATTCAGTGTTTCTGCCCATTTTTTTATTATCGGGGCAAAAATGATTACAACCGGAGTGTTGTTCAGAAAAGCTGACAGGGCAGAAACCGGTAGCATGATGCGCGGAAGAAGCAGAAACATTTTTCCCCTTTTTCTTGGCAGATAGGTTTGTGCAATTCTGTTCAAAATTCCCGACTGCCTGACACCTTCACTCACTAAAAACAGTACTGCAACGGTGATCATTCCTTTGTTTGAGAATCCCGCAAGCAGCTCCTCATTGGTAATTGAACCAACGGACATAAGAATTAAGGCAGATGTGAAAAAGACCAGCCCCGGGCGCATTACTTCCATTGCAAGGAGTACAATGGTCAGCACAACCACAGCTAAAACAATATATCCCTCAAGCGTTAACAAAGGCAACAGGTTTTTGAATTTTTAAATTTCTAATTTACGGGAAATTTAAAGCCAAAACTAACCATAAAAATTACTTTGAAGAAGAAAATGAGATAAAATAGTGCATCAGAAAATTTAGCTGACTATTCTCAAATAGCCTTTCCCTTCCATGAAAGGAAGGTCAAAAATGAAAGTGGTACCAACTTCAGGAGTTGATTCGATTTTCAATTCTCCACCCAGAAGCTGCACATAGTGCTGTGCAATGGGAAGCCCGATTCCTGAACCTGAAGTCACTTCGTTGATGCTGTTTTTTACGCGGTAAAAGCGGATGAAAATATTTTCTATCTCTTCCTGAGAAATGCCAATTCCGGTATCGGAAATTCTGAATCTTACGGCATCAACACCCAACATTTCGTAGCCAATATGTATTTCGCCGCTGTGGGTGTATTTCACGGCATTGTCAACCAGAATACTCAAAGTTTCATTTAAAAGCCGTTGGTCTGTGGTGAAACCGAAAGTGTTGTTTGGCACATCAAGATTCATAAACATTTTAACCTGTCTGGCATCCGGAATGTGAATTCTGTATTTGTTGAAAATATCCCGCATTAAAGTATTGACAGAGCAGAATCTCATGGAAACTTCAACGGTGTCGGTTTCAATTTTTGACAGATGAATCGTGTTGTCAATCATGTTGAGCAGCTGTCTTCCGTTTTGGGAAATGGCATCGGAAAGCTCTAATTTGTCCAGATTGGCAAGTTCGCTTTCGGCAAGCATCCGCGTAAAGTTGATGATAATGTTGAGCGGAGTTCGTATCTCATGGGAGAGATTGGCTAAAAATGCCGATTTCAGGCGATCGCTCTCTTCTGCTTTCTTCTTTGCACGCTCAAGATCAAATTCCGCATTTTTTCTGCGCGTAATATCACGGGCAACGGATATCACCGAACCGGCATTCAGTTTTGCAAGCCGCATTTCGAAAAGGTATGTTCCGTTTGGCGTTTGCAGGGAATATTCAATGATTTCGATGGAGTTGTTGTTGATGCAGCTTTGAATACATTTCATAATCTTTTTCGCCATATTCCCGGGAAAACCAACATCAAATATGCTTCTGCCTACAATGTTTGCTTCTTCAAGTTTGTATATATCGCTCTCCTTCACCACAAAATCTTCATAAATTCCGTCTTTGCCGATTACAAAAAACATATCGGGTATAGCCACCAGAAGAGTTTTGTAGCGTTGCTTGTTGATTTCAAGCTTTTCTATTTGTTTTTTCTCTTTGGTAATATCTTCGGCAATAACAAAAAAAGTGTTGTCGTCAGGGCGAAGCACATTGAATTTTAACCACTTGTCAAGCTCTGAAGCGTAATATTCATTTGTACTCGAGAGATTGGTCAGCAGCAGATTGTTCAGGTCAAAATTATCGCGCAGCACCAGACTGAAAACATAACCGGCTTCCTGTCCTTTTACTTCTGCAGGTTTGATGTTGAACAGAGATTCAAATGCAGTATTGATTTTTTTTATTTTAAACTCATCAACATTTCCTTCTTCGTCCCTCTCTGCCTTAATTTCGACAATGGGGAAACTTGACTCGCCAACAATCTTTGTTACACTGTATTGTGTGGATTTTAATTTTTTATCTAACTTTTGTGCATTGCTGAAAAACTTCCAGCGAACAAGAAAACCGGCTCCAAATACCAATATAAAAATCAGAATCGGGTGGGGGATCAG
>CAYNOQ010000054.1:8119-10796 GCA_964398855.1 uncultured Mariniphaga sp.
GAATAGCAGGAGAAGTGCGGCTGATTGTAATACCAGCAACGATATTAACAATTCAAAATGTTTCTCTTTTCTGCGGGTGAAAGTTTTCGTCCAGAACTTCTTCCCTGAGAAAATTTTGTATAAAGGGCTGTTCATCACAGCAAATATAGGGTTAATTCCTTTAAAACCTTCATTTTAAAATAAAAATTTCACGTAAATGGATAGGAAAACTTTTAAAATCTCACAAATTTGCAAATTTTTATAGAAAATATATTATCTATTTTTCTGTGAAATCAAAATTTACTGTTAATAACCTTATATCTTATCAATATTTATCAACAACTAATCGACAATTACGAATTTTTAAGTTGTTGTGAAAGCACCATCTTCTTACAGAAAGCTTCAGGATTCATCAATATTTGTCAGGAGATTGCCCGGAGACCGGAACAAACTTTTGAAACGAATGAATTGTTACACATCTGATGAGTACTTAACCGTATAGTGTTTATAAAAAAAGCAAATAGGGTGGGTACTTGCTGTAAAAGTGAAATTTTTGTGTTAATTTTGGCTTCAAAGCAGATTAGAAAATGACAAATCCGGTTAAAAATAAGATTAAATGGTATAAAGTATTGAAGAATAAATACTTCATTGCTTCACTGCTGTTTTTGGTCTGGATTGTTTTTTTTGATGAAAACAGCTTTGTTTCTCACGCGGAGAATATAAAACGATTGGAAGAGCTGAATAAACAAAAGGAGTATTATCTGAATCAGATTGAAACTGACAAGCAAAAACTTGAAGATTTGAGCTCGGGATATACGCAGCTCGAAAAGTTTGCCCGTGAACAATACTACATGACAAAACCGGATGAAGATCTCTTTATTATCGTGGAAGAGTGATTTTATACTTCACGAAATTTCTGTTTTTTTACCTGTTTTTGATTTGCTTTGTTTGTTAACTTAGTCAAATTTCATATATTGCAGGAGATTATGAAAAATAAGTTGAACATATTTAGAATTCAAACAAATAATGTTGCACCACAAAAGGGGAGAGTGCTGATTGCCGAACCCTTTTTGCCGGGAAATTATTTCAACCGTTCGGTTATCTTTTTAGTTGCTCATAGTGAGAAGGGAGCAGTGGGATTTATTTTGAATAAAAGGGTTGATGTTACCGTTCACGAAATTTTTACCGATTTCCCCCAATTTGACGGCGAAGTTTTTCTTGGTGGTCCGGTTTCAACCGACTCGGTATATTTTATCCACAGATTAGGGGAAAAACTTCCCGGAAGCATTCATGTTTTGGGTGATTTGTATTGGGGCGGCGATTTTTCCATATTGAAACAGCAAATTTCCGCCGGTCTGATTCAGACCTCAGATATTCGGTTTTTTGTAGGATACTCCGGCTGGTCAGCCGGTCAGTTAGAACGCGAAATCAAGGAAGACTCCTGGCTTGTGAATGACGTGGATGAAAACCTTGTTTTGGGCAATCTTTCCCACGAGTCGTGGGCTGATTTTGTGAAGCAGGCAGGAGAACGTTACTCCATCTGGGAGAATTTCCCGGAAAACCCGGCAATGAATTGATACTTTCTGAAAAGATCAGGACCTCATCTTTCCTACTGTCTGATTAACTCTTTTTTCTATCCCTCTCTGAGTATCAGATGTTTGTTTTGTGATTCCCAGTTGTTTTGAGAAGTGTAGAATTATTTGCCTTTAACAGTATCTGAGACAAAATCCAGCGAAACGGAATTAACGCAGTGTCTTGTATTTTTTGGAGTAAAGCCTTCTCCTATGAAAACGTGCCCTAAATGACCGCCGCAATTTGTACAGGTTATTTCGGTGCGTCTCCCGTCAGCATCAAGACTTTTGTGAACGGCTCCTGCAATTTCATCGTCAAAACTGGGCCAGCCGCATTCTGATTCAAATTTGTCCGAAGATTTGTAAAGCGGTGCACCACACTGCTTGCAAACATAAGTACCTCTCTCTTTGTGGTTGTTGTATTTTCCCGTAAACGGACGTTCCGTTCCTTTATGGATAATTACATACGTTTCAAACTCATCCAGTTTCTTATATTTTCCCATTTTATTTTCCTCTTTTAAATCAGTTTTGCTCTTCGACTTTTCAGCTGTTTGCCCGCAAACAGTGACAGATAATGCCAGAAATATTAAACCGATAAACTTTTTCATACCCATAAAGTTAATATTTCTGAAAGCAAAAAAAGATATTGTTCTCTTAATTGTGCTTTTTTGTACAAAAACTTCATATTTATTCTAAGCCTTCTCCGTAACACCGATACCGGGTTTATCCAAAAGCTTGATTTTTCCATCGGTAATTTGAATGCCTTCAAACGGATCATTGGAGATGAGAAGATTACCGTCCAGATCAGCCCATTTTGCGCGGGGTGAGAGCTGTGCCGCGGCAGAAATGGCACAGGAGGTTTCGGTCATGCAGCCAATCATCACCAATAAATTGGAGGCGTGCGCAAGTTCAGCCATCCGGTGTGCTTCCCGCATTCCGGTGCATTTCATCAGCTTTATGTTTATGCCGGAATATACGCCGACAGCAGATTTTACATCAGCAAGTCTTTGAATTGCTTCATCGCCGATAATCGGAAGGGGAGAACGTTCAGTCAGCCAGGCATGGTCATCAACTTGTTCTTTTGGCAGAGGCTGCTCCACAAACAAAACATCTTTTTCCTTTAACCA
>CAYNOQ010000054.1:10896-17106 GCA_964398855.1 uncultured Mariniphaga sp.
GGCATAGATGCTTCGCCAAATCCCGTTACACCCTGATATTCAATTTTTGTGAGCATAACCGGAGTAGTGCTTCGCGAACTGCCTGCCAACGTAAAAACATGTTTTAGTTTTAGGCTATATGGTTCAAATGTCAACTTTAAACTACCCACGAAATATTTTTTTAAGTGCTGAATGTAATATTTGCCCAAGTGAAAAATTCTGTTAAGCTAAATACCATGATTTTTTTATTCCTGCTTTTCTCAGTGGTATATTTTTTCTGTTTGACTGCATCTTTTAGCCAGTTAATTGCACCAGCCTTCCATCCGTCCCCATCTATTAATATCATAATTGAATCTTCGGGCATTGCTTCAATAGAATTGAGATATAGATATGGAAGCTTCTCGTCGACGGAACCTTTGACTTGCTGCCATTTACATTCAATACGAATTTTCAGATTATATTTTTTTGAAAGTAACAAAAACTCAGTATTCCCTTTGTGTTGATAAATAGTTGTAAATGGAATATTTTCAAGTAAGAGTTCATCTCCATATTTATTTTTGTTCTTATTCCAATTTCTATATTTCACTAATTCAAATCCCTTTCCAATCAAGACAGTTTTAACTGCTACTTCTAATTGGTTCCCGGTAATATTACTTTTTTCCCCTTTTTTCATTTGCCCGATTTAATAGTTTGTGACAACAATTTCATTAATCGCACCGCGTTTAGCTGGGTTTGAATTTATCATCCGTCTAGCTGGTACTCTAATAATATTAAATCCATTATATATTTCTTCAAAAAAATTATCATTCGGGTTATGATTTTTTGGGTCAGAATTGCTAAGCATTAATTTGGTACCCTTCTTATCAAGTTGTCGAAATAATTGAGCAAGTTCCACTTGTTCATTATCAGCAAAATCATGTTTGCTGTAAGCTTTAAAATTTGCTGTTTTGCTGATAGGTCTATAAGGGGGATCGAAATAAACAAATGATTTTGTTTTTAAATCTGAAATAACCTCTTTAAAATCAGATCTTTTAATGTCAGCAAGTTGGAGAACCTGATGGACTGCTGTTAAATTTTGCTCATCACAAATTGTTGGATTTTCATAATCTCCAGCAGGTGAGTTAAATTCTCCTTTGGAGTTTACTCTATAAAGTCCATTAAAGCAAGTTCGGTTTAAAAAGATGAGTTGAGCTGCTCTTGGAAACCATTGTTCTGAGTATTTATTGAAATCAATGTTAAAGCGTTGTAGATTATAATTCGTTCGTTGAGAATAATAAAACTCTTTACGTTGTTTTTTGTCAAGCTTAAGATAATTTCTTTGAAAACGATATAAAAACTCAAGAAGTTTAAATACATCTTTTTGAATTACTTTGTAAGTTAATATTAGCTCTTCATTAATGTCGTACAGATAAGCACTTTCAATCTGGTATTTTTGTGCAATATCAAAGAAAACTGCTCCGCTACCCAAAAAAGGCTCATAAAAAGCTGTAATCTTTTTTTGTTTGAGTTGAATTGGGTAAAGTTTTTGGAATTTGTCAAGTAATTGACCTTTACCACCTGCCCATTTTAAGAAAGGCTTTGCTCCAACATTATAAGGGTTGAAAAGATCTTCTGCATTGGATGTTTTCTCATTTCTCATTTTATATTTTGTTTCTTTTATCATAGTGCTTGATTTAATTTTTCAAATTTACTTAAAAAATGTTCATTTGTAAAAATATTTTCTTTTTGATTTTATGTAGTTTTAGTACTAAACTTTTCGTTTCTGATGGATAATTACAGAAAATGTATAAGATTTTACGAAATAACGAATTAAAGAATTTGCTGTGGAAAACAATTTTGAAATTCCGGTCTTGTTTCAGGACGAACACGTTATAGTTGTTGAAAAACCTTACGGTCTGGCAGTGCATAAAAATGATTTCATGTCTCACGATGCCCCGTATCTTACCAAGCTCATCGGTGATTTAACCGGGAAATGGATTTACAATGCTCACCGGCTTGATGCAAAAACTTCGGGTGTGATTGTGCTGGCATTTTCATCAGAAATGGCAAAGGAGCTTACTTTGCAGTTTGAGCGCCGCGAAGTGGCGAGAAAATATGTTGCTCTGGTTCAGGGGAGTCCGGGCGAAGGGACATTCAGTGAAAAAGTTTTGGTAAAGAAGAAATCCAATTTTAAAAAGCCGGCGACAACTCATTTTTCCACATTGAGTACGGTTGTAACCGATATTTCTTATAAAGAAAAAATCAATGTTTTATTGAGTTTGGTTGAAATCACCCCGGAAACAGGGCGCTGGCATCAGATTCGGCAGCATTTTGCCAGAAACCGCCATGATATTGTTGGGGATACTCACCACGGAGATTTCACGCTGAATAAAATAATTGCTGAAAAAACAGGAGTTAGCCGCTTGTTACTTCATGCGCTTTCTTTGGAATTTACTCACCCTGTTTTGCAGCAACGTCTGAAAATTATCTCGCCGGTTCCGGAGGCGTTTGAGCAGGTGATGAAAGTGTGTGCCCGATAAATTTCCAATTTTGGAAATAGCTGGTACTCAGAAGTTTTATTTGACTAAATGTACCGTTCAGAAAGGAATTAATCTTCTTGCGGCTGTTTATTTATATGCGCCAATACTAATTTTATCTCACTATATGAATAGCTGTTTCCAAGCTTGTTTTTAACTTCCGAAATGGTTTCAGACTCCTTCATTTTTCGAATATAGTGGCTGATCACATCAAATTTTGAAGGATTAATCAGCTCAAAAATATCTAATTCGCCTATTTCAACAAAATAGGCAAGATGACCAATGATTGTTGAGTCTGCAAAATTTCGCTTTTTGGCAATTTCCTGTGAGCTGAGTCCCTGTCTGAAATAGAACAGGCTTAATTCTTTGGTGTTTAAACCGGCAATTTTTATTTCTTCATTGGCATTCACAGGGGTGTCCATTCCTTTTTCATGCCTGTAACTGATTGTCAAAGAGAGAATATCCTGTCCGAAAAGTTCCATTTTTTTCTTTCCCATGCCTTTGATGGATTTCAATTCATCAACGGTGGATGGTATCAGGTTTGAAATTTCCAAAATAACTTTGAGCGAGATAATTTTGGAGGTTTCCATTCCGCTCTCCATCGACTTCTCATTGCGCCATTTCAATAATCTGTTGTATAATTCAGGTTCTTTTGTGCCTGAAACTGCAGCGCTTTTTTCAGCTTTTTCAGATGATTTATCAATTGAAGCAAGCGATCGCGCATTTAAATACTCATTAACGAAAAATCCCTTTTTTGCAGACTCAATTCCTGCGCGAATGATGATGGTCTCTGTTTCAATTTGGGTCAAAATATCCGTAATCCGTTTGTGTACAGCACGGTTGTCGGAATCAAAATTAGATTGGGTTAACGGTGTTTCAATGTGTTCAGCAATCTTTTTCAGAAAATAGTCTGCAGCTTTGTTTAATCTCTCCTGCAAGAGAGCATTTTTTTCGGCAAAGTCGGAATTTTCCAGCAGACCCTGTATCTGAAGATGAAACTTTTCAGCCACATCAACCATTTCTGTCCGAATGGGAGTGAGTGATTTCTGCATTTTTTCTCTGATATCTCCCATGAGCGAGGGAGCATTTTCATTCCATACCCTCAGCAAATAATTGATATTTTGCAAAACTGTTTTAAAATCAAACATTTCCGCAAAAAGTTGCAACTCATACTTTTTGCGGTGTTTTTCAAGCTCTTTTTCATCCGGTTGATTTTGATTGACTTCATTCGAGAATCCAACAACGGTTTCATCACTTATGACACTGTTCATATCGATTGGAGCGCTTAACACAAGCCCGCCGAGGCTTCTGCACCTGCTTAGCGCCACATAAACCTGTCCGTGCGCAAAAGATTGGCGGGCATCAATAATTGCCTTGTCAAAAGTCAGTCCCTGACTTTTATGAATGGTGATTGCCCATGCCAGTTTCAGTGGAAACTGCACAAACTTTCCAACCAACTCTTCTTCAATTTCGCCGGTTCTTTCGTTAAGCCTGTATCTGATATTTTCCCATGTCTCTTTCTCAACTTCAATGGGGTTTTCTTCACCGGCACATATTATTCGGATTGAAGTGCCACTAATTTCTGCCACCTTACCGGTTTTTCCGTTAAAATATCTTTTCTCCGGCGATAAATCATTTTTAAGAAAAATGATTTGTGCGCCCTGTTTTATCTCAAGCGTTTCATCGGCAGGGTAGGCGTATTCGGGAAATTCGCCCTGCACCTCGCACTTAAAATGATGCAACCTGGCAGACAGATCATTCAGTTTTGAATCATTTATTCGCTTTGCCTGATAGTTATGTGTTGTGAGCGTAATATAACCCTCTTCGTCAGACGGTGAAAACCCGGGAATAAACCGGCTGTTCAGCGATTGTAAATCCTTTGTATTCATTGTGTTGTCGCGAACCTTGTTTAACAGGTCGATAAAATCCTGCTCGCTTTGCCTGAATATTTCTGTCAGTTCAATGCCGATAAAATTTGACTTTTTTAAGGCATGGCTACTGAAAAAGAAGCCGGTGTCATAATATTTTTTCAGTATTTGCCACTCATCTTCCTTAATGACGGGAGCCAGTTGCCTGAGGTCTCCAATCATAAGCAGCTGAATTCCGCCAAACGGAAGATTACGCTTTTTAAAACGGCGGAGGGTGACATCTATGGCATCGAGCAAATCGGCACGAACCATGCTGATTTCGTCAATAACCAATAAGTCGAGACTACGGATAATATTGATTTTATTCTTGCTGAAACGGAAAAATTTATTCGAATTTTGTGCACGACTTATGCCTGAATTACCTTGAGATGCAGCATTTTCAGGAACCTGAGGACCAAAAGGGAGCTGGAAAAATGAGTGAATTGTAACTCCGCCTGCATTGATTGCCGCAACTCCGGTAGGCGCCACAACAACCATCCGTTTTGGAGAACTGTTTTTCAGATTTTTCAGAAAAGTAGTCTTTCCTGTGCCGGCTTTCCCAGTGAGAAACAGGTTCTGGTTTGTGTAGTTTACAAAATTGTAAGCCAGTTCAAGTTGCTGATTACTTTTAAGCATAACAGATATTTAAGACAGATTAACAATCCGAAAATAGATAAGTTAAGCCGGTTTTGCAAAAAATATTGCAAACTATTGAGCGGTTTTAAGAGAACTAAATTTTAAAAGCCGCTAAAGCATGACAGCAAAAAGATGAATTGATAATTAAAGTTATGTTTATCCGTATGTTTTCCCTAAGTGAGGATTCCCGCCCTTTGGGCAAAAATGACGCCGTTGGTGGAGCATTAAAGGAGGAGAGGTAGCGGCTCTGCCGCTACCTCTCCTCACTCTTTTACCTTAATGAACCGTCATTCTCAACCATAGGTTGGGAATCTACTTGTGTAAAGTTTACACAGGGGTAAAGTCGCGGATATACATTTAAAAATTACGCAGGTATTATCTCTGCAAAAGATTGATTTCACCAATCGTGGCGAGAGCTCTGTTGGTTGATTTTATCATACAAACAATCAATTGGTTTCATAAATCAATACGCTATTATTTTCTGTGCGGATTTCCTTTTGCTATTTTTGTATGATGAAAAAATCGTTTGAGGACTTAAAAATTGCCAAATCCATCTTAAAATCACTGGCTGATATTGGGTTTACCGAGCCGACGCCCATTCAGCAGATGGCTATACCTATGATAAATGCCGGGAAAAACATTGTTGGAGTTGCACAGACCGGAACCGGAAAAACGGCAGCCTATCTGCTTCCCCTGTTAACTAAGCTCAGAAAGCCCGAAGGGAAGGACCCCAGGGCAATTGTTTTAGTGCCCACCCGCGAACTTTCCATTCAGGTTGGCGAAGATGCGGAGGAGTTAACGCCCTGGTCGGAATTGCGTCATGCAGCGGTTTTTGGCGGAATAGGACGCACCAAACATGCTGAACTGATTGCAGATGGCGTTGATTTGCTGATAGCTACACCCGGAAGACTTATGGAGCTTTATCAATACGGAGAACTCTCTTTCAGGAAAGTGAAATATTTGGTTATTGATGAAGCTGACCGCATGTTGGATATGGGGTTTAAGCCTCAGTTACACAATCTTTTTGAAGTTTTTCCGGCTAAAATGCAAATAATGCTTTTTTCTGCCACTTTTTCTGAATCTGTGGGAAAACTTGCAGAAGACTTTCTGGATTTCTTTGAGAAAATTGAAACATCGCCATCAGCAACTCCTGTGGAGTTAGTGAATCAGAC
>CAYNOQ010000055.1:0-17017 GCA_964398855.1 uncultured Mariniphaga sp.
TATTGGATTCAATGTCGCTGGCATTTGCCCCCGGATAGGTTGTCATCACCGAAATATAGGGCGGGTCCATCTCCGGATAAAGGTCGATGGGCATTTTAACCAGTGAATAAAACCCCATTACCATCACCGCCGTGAAAATCATCAGCGTGGTAATGGGTTTATTTACAGCATTTTTATATATACTCATACTTTTTGTTTTAAATAACTTTTTTGAAAAGAAGATCAGTTTCTGACTTCAACCTGAACGCCGTTAACCAAACGCGCCTGTCCCTGAACAATAACCTTGTCGCCGGGGTGCAGCTCACTTGAGAAAACTTCAATATTATCATCGTAGCGTTTTCCGATGGTAACCGCCACTCTGCGCGCCACTCCGTTCTCTTCCACAAAGAGATAGCGGTCGTTTGAACCCTGCATTTTTAAAACTGCCATTCCGGGCAGCAGGAGGGCTTCTTCTTCATCCAAATCAAAATTTACTCGCGAAAACATTCCCGGGCGAAGTATTCCTTCGCGGTTGGAAACAACGATTTCCACCTTAAAAGTCCTGTCAAGCGGACTGATTGTCGGGTGAATGCGATTCACCTTTCCGGTGAAGGCGCGATCGGGATAAACATCAACTTTGACGTCGGTTTCCATCCCTTTTGTTACAAATGGGAAATATTTTTCCGAAAGTGAAGCTTCAACTTTCAGGTTATCAATCCGAACAATGGAGAGCACAGCCGCTTTTCCAGTCTGCGTGGTAGGTGTACCCGAAAACATCTCGCCCGGCTCAAAATATCTTCCCGAAATGACTCCGTTAAAAGGCGCGACAAGCCGGGTGTTTTCCTGTAAAAACTCAACATTGGATTTCGCAATATCGTACTGGGCTTTCAACTGGTCATACTGCTGCTGGGCAATACTTCCGTATTTGGAAAGCGTATCCAGTCTGTGAAAATCCGTTTCAAGGTTTTTCAACTGCACTTCTGCTTGATGCAACTGGGTTTTATCCATCTGCACCAATGTTGTTCCGGCGGCTATGCGGTCGCCCACATCGGCATAAATTCCTTCGATGCGCCCGGGTGATGCCGGCGAAAGGTGAACTTCCTCATATGGCATCAATGTGGCGGGATATTCCACCGAACGGGCTACCGTCTGCGGCTGAAGCTCCATCACGCGAACAATCTCCTTCTTATCGGCACTGTCTGCCACTGCCGTTTTTCCTTTCTGGTCTCCCTGCGAACATCCGGCAAGCAAAGCGCCTGCAAGGATGAGTAAATTATAAAATTTAAAATTCCGTTTCATCTCTGACTATTTAATTGTTTAATATTTTTCCGGTTAATGTATTCAGCGCATTGTCTGCCTGAAGCAGTTCCAGCATTGCAGACAGGTATTCCGCTTCTGCCTGAAGATAGTTGCTGTCGGCAGTAGTGAGTTCAAGGCTCGAAATCATCCCCTGCTCAAATTTTCTCCGCAAATTCTGATAGACTTCGCGGGAAACTTCCACATTCTCCTTTTGCGTATTGTAGCTCTCCAATGCGCTCAGCAAGTTAAACCGCAACTGACTGAATTGAATCTCCAACTGCTCGCCTAACAGCTCTTTGTTGTTGCGCGTTGTTTCCAGGTCAATGCGTGCCTGGCGTACTTTTGAACGGCGCTCGCCGCTGGAAAATACCGGAACGCTCAGCTGCAATCCGACCAAATGCTTCGGCGACATATCAAAAGCAGGTTTCAGTATTTTTTCCGTATAGTTGTAATAGCCCGAAAGCGTAGGCAAATAGTTAGATTGCTGCATGGTAATCTGCTTTTTCGACAACTCTTCCTGCAACTGCACCAATTGGAAATTTACATTTTGTTCCGGCTCAAACGAAGTTTCGTCGGCTGCTGCCGGATTCTCCTGAATGAAATCTGAAAGCGACTGGGTCAGTTCCAGATCGGTGTCGGCTGAAACACCCAGCTGAACCCGTAGAAGATTTTTTGCCATTTCGTGCTGGCGTTCGGCTGAGCGCACTGCATTGGAAAGGGAATTCACCTGCACCGACAACTGGTCAAGCTCAACTTTTTCCAAAATGCCCACCCGGACGAGTGGTTCGGTTTTCTTCTGAATTTCCCGAAGATTTTCGGTATTGGTCTGCAAAATCTTCATGGATTCCTCAGAAATCAAAACTAAATAATAGCCTTCAACCACCTGACTGACAATATCCTGCTCTGTCTTTTTCAGATTCTTTTCATTGAGTTTCTGAGCCAGTTTTGCAGTTTGAACTCCCACCAAATAGTTGCCGTTAAAAAGCAGCTGCCCAACCTGCAGATTAAAATTGCTGGTGGGCTTAATCGGAATTTTTGTGGACGGCATATTTTCATCAAACTGAATGCTGATTTCAGCCCCCATTGCATTCACATAGTCGGCATTGGCATTTATCTGAGGCAGTCCCATGGCAATGGTTTCCCACAACTTTTCCTGAGACTGGGTTACGGCAAGGCTCGAACTTTTTATGGTCCTGTTATATTCAAGTGCATGTTGTTTCGCACCTGCAAGGTCAAGCGTCAGTTTATCCTGCGCCTGCAAAGCGCCTGCAAACATAAAAAGCAGCGCCATGGTAAAAATCTGTTTTCTTCTCATAATACTATTTTGTTTTCTGTTTTTCACACTTTATGAATTGGCATTTTGTCAATTATATCAATTCCCGTTCGGGTAGAAATTCCCCTCATAAAACTGATGGTCAGATTCTTAAAAATATCCGGAATTGAATATTCATTCCGGGGAAAAACCCGCTCATCAATAATCAGGTTAGATTGTTCATAAAATAATTTTGAAATGATTTTAATGTCAATATCCTCTCTGAACAGTCCCTGACTGATACCCTTTTTCAGCAAATCTTCCATAAACCGGAGAGAACTGCCCGTCTTCCTTTCGTGACTTATCTCCCATATTTTGGGATAGAACTTCTTCAAATCGTAATAAAAAACCGGATTTACGGTATCCATCACCTTTAAGCCCTCCTGCAGCGAACCAAGAAAAGCTTCAATCACATTTTGTGAAGACTCCAGAATTTCGTTTGTTTTCAGGTTGTGGTTGTCAAAAAGGGCATCCACACAGGAGCACACTAACTCAGTTTTGTCTTTGAACAGCTCATAGAGGGTTCGTTTGGAAATTCCCAGGTCGGCAGCAATCTGATCCATGGTGATATTTCGAATCCCAAGCTGTAAAAATTGTTTTTTTGCTTTCTCAACGATTCTTTCCCGCATTGTAATAGTAAATTCAAAGGGTGCAAAATTACAGGAAAACTTAAAACACCGTCAAAGTTTTCTGTAAAGTGAATGAATTTGTCGGTAAACACCGGATAGAAATATAAAAGCAGCGACAGCAGTGTTTCTTAAACCATTGATATCAAAACAGGTGGATAATAAAAGACAAATAAAACCGAATATTAACTATTTGTTTCTTTAGCATTTCTTATCGGTGAACGACGATTGCAGCATATCAGCGAACAAAAGTGAAAATCGTAACAAAAATACTCCAGATACTGATTCCGTTGATGAAAAGCATTTCGGTGACACCGTTTAATCCGCTTTTGATCAGAGATATAATCATTACAACCACCGTTCCGGCGATAATTAGAAAACCGAAAATACCTAAAACCCGGAGTTCAGGCAGAATTGCAATCTGAAACAAAATGATGAGCACAGGCAGCGTAATAAAAACCACAACAGCCAGAATGTTGTGAAAAAAGCGCTGCAAACTGGTTAAAATCCGCTTGCGACTGTATGGAAATATGTTGTGCGGTACAAAAGCGAGCATTGCCAGAAATGCAAAACTGTAGTCGATGTACTGTATAAACCGCTCATTCTGCCCCAGATCATAAAACTTGGAGAGCAACCAGAAAAACAGGTAGTGCAATATGGCAACGGCAAAAAGCAAACGGGTATATCCCCTTACATAAGCTTTGCCGTACAAGCTTTTATTGCTCAAAAAACTCAAGGTGTATTTTTTCAGGTCAAATTCAATATGCTGAATAGTCCGCTTCACGCTATAGGGCAGCATCCCCGCGTAGAAAAATCCTACAAGCATGATTCCGAGTTTTATGAGCATCTGATTGATCATTGCAAAAGCTATTTTTTACTTTAAATATTTCCTTTTCTCCCGATTATTCATCTCAATTCCCCGGATTTCGGCAGGATGTTCCGCTATATATTTTTTTGAAGGAAGCAAAATGGCTGTTTCATCTCTGCCTGTTACAAATTGCGGAATAACAAATTTCAGATTTTGCGAGTCTGATGTTTGCTGGAAAATAACAAGCAGCAGTTCATCACTGTGCGGCAAAACGAATCCTAATTGCTGTCCGGCAAAAACTTTCTCATTGATTTTTAGTTTTACACTGCCTGCCACAACATTCCTGTAGCAAATCAATGTACCGTCTGCATGAAGTACGGTAACCGAACTATTCCAGGTGTGATACCAGTTTTGCGGTTCGCCGGTGCGGTTTGCTCCCACAACTTCCACCACAATACCGGTTCGGCTTGCAAAAACCGGTTCCCCGGGCTTTGCCTGAAAACCGGTGGCATTCCACGAATCGGGCAAGGCGGAGCCCCAAAAGCCGGCAAGACTTTTCACATCAAAAACGGAAACCTCATTCCCGGGAGCAAACGGTATCAGATAGGGAAAATCGAGATCGGGCAGCGACAGCGGATTTGATCTGAATATTTTTATCTGATGGTTGAACCGGGGCACACCGGCATCGGGATAGCGAAAGAGCGTAAAAAGCACATTGAAGCCCGGTTCCAAAAGTTTGACGTAGGGCAGCGGCTCGTCAAACGTGGTGTTTTCCAGATCGGCAAAATCGAGTTGAAGAAACAGCGGCGCCGGCGTGTTGTTGTAGGCAACAAACTCCACATCGCCCACGCTGTTATAATTTGCCTGAACTTCCACCGGCTGACCCTTCGTTTCAAACAAAACAAAAAGCAGCACGAAAGAAAAGGTGAACTTTTTCATGTTTTCAGGTAACGGGATATTCATTGTGAATATCGGTCAGCACCTCATAGCCGGTGGGTGTAACCAACACCGTATGCTCAAATTGCGCCGACAGTTTTTTGTCGATGGTGCGCGCCGTCCAGCCGTCGGTTTTATCAATGGTTGTGCCCGCCCGCCCCTGATTGATCATCGGTTCGATAGTGAAAATCATTCCGGGTTTCATTTTTGGACCGGAGTTTCGGCGCGCCGTGTGATCCACCTGCGGCTCTTCGTGAAAATCTACGCCAACACCGTGTCCGCAAAATTCATAAACCACGCTGAAACCTTTGGCTTTGGCATAACGGCTGATTACAAATCCGATATTACCAATATAGTTTCCGGGTTTCACCTGCTGAATTCCAAGATTCAAACAGTGCAAAGTAACAGAAATCAACTTCTGCGCTTCGCTGCTCACCTCGCCCACGGTGAACATGCGCGAAGTGTCACCGTAATATCCGTTGAGAATAGTCGTAATGTCAATATTGAGAATATCGCCATCTTTCAATATGGTTTCGACAGATGGAATACCGTGGCAAACCACCTCATTGAGCGAAATACAGCTCGATTTCGGAAAACCGCTGTAACCTTTTGTTGCCGGAATGGCATTGTGCTCAATAATAAACTCTTCGATTTTATCATCAATATATTCTGTGGAAACACCTGCTTTCACAAATTGGGCGGCATAATCCAATGTTTTTGCAGCCAGCCTGCTGCTCTCTCTGATTCCTGCAATCTGTTCCTGTGTTTTTATTATGATACCTGCCATAGCCTTTATTAATTTCGTGCAAAATTGGTGAAATTCAGCGTTTTTTCAAAACTGAAAAAACAGTTTGCACCAAAGCCATAGAAATCAACACCTTGAAAATTAATTCAAACAAAAGTTTTTTCCGAATTGGTATTATATGTCTATTCTTTGTGAGACCTGATAATTTGGTAGTTTTGTGGCGCTTCCAACATTTTTTCAGGAATAAATTCCTTTTTTTCGGTAAATCACTGTTTTTAAATATCCCGCTTCCGGGAAAATAACCGGATGGTCCACATCATGGTAAACCTCCTTTACAATCTGCCATTTTGGGTAATCACCAAATGCCTTCCGGTGTGTTTCCTTAAACTCCTCCATGCCGATCCGGCTGGAGCAGGAGCATAGAATCAGATATCCGTTCCCGGCAGTCAGAGCTGCCCCCATCTGCGCTAATCGTTCATATTGTTTCAGTGCCTCCGCTATTTCCGAAGCTTTTTTGGCAAAAGATGGTGGATCGAGAACTACCATATCAAAAGCGCTGCGTTTTTGAATAAGCCGGGACATTTCCCTGAAAGCATCGCCCACAACGGCGTTCCACTTTCCCGAATCCAGATTATTGAGCAGCATATTTTCGTGGGCTACCTGCATCGCCTGTGCGCTGATATCCACCGATGTCAGAGAAGCTGCACCGCCCTTTAATGCATGTATTCCAAAACCTCCCACATAGCTAAAAACATCCAGTACCGTTTTGCCCCGTGCATGTTGCTGCACCCAATGGCGATTGGGACGCTGATCTAAAAAGAAACCGGTTTTGTGTCCCGACGCCGGGTAAGCAAAAAAGGAAACGCCATACTCTTCAAAACGTACTTTCCCTTCCGGTAATGCTCCGCCAATCACTTCGCCCTCGCTGAAAGGAATTTCACTGTTTTCCATCAGCTTTCTACTCCTGCGAAACACGATTTGCTCTAATTGAAAAATCTTTGAAATCAATGGTAGTAAGGCATCCAGATAGGGAGTCCAGATTTCGGAATAGATTTTAAATACGCCGGTTTTGTCATAAATATCCAGTACAATGCCGGGGAAACCGTCATTTTCACCATGAATGGCACGGTATCCCGACACATTTTTCAGCAAAGATTTTCTCAGAATGAGTGCTCTTTCCAGTTGCTCACTCAAAAAATCTTCATCGAAATTTAAATGCTGCCCTCTGTGTATAATTTTGATTCGAATGATTTCCGCCGAATCCCACAAACCGAAAGCGAAAGGTTTGTTGCTGCGCTGATCAAACAGCACACAGAGACTTCCGGGAGGCTGTGCACCGGCAGGTCCTTTTAAAATGCTTTGTTCAAAAACCCAAGGATGCCCTTTTTTGACAGCTGTTTCGGCTGTTTTTGCAAGCCTGATGGCGAGCGTTTCCGGAATTTTCACTACGCTTTTTTAACAAACTCCGATTTGAGAGCCATTGACCCGAAACCGTCGATTTTGCAGTCAATATTGTGGTCGCTGTCCGGATTCAGACGGATATTTTTCACTTTTGTTCCTGCTTTAACCGGTTTTGGCGCTCCCTTTACGGGCAAATCTTTGATTACCACAACGGAGTCGCCGTCTTGCAGTTCGTTTCCATTGCTGTCAAAAACCTTATCCTCCATGCCAACCTCCTTGGGGTCAAACTCATAAAAACACTGGCTGCATACCAATAGATGACCCTGCTCGTAAGTAAATTCACTGCCACATTGCGGGCAAGGCAAAAGTTTGCTCATAATTCTTCAATTTTCAGCAAAGATATTAAAAATTGCCGGCAGTCAGAATTTTGGGAAGCTTGTCGTCGCCTAAAACAAATAACAAACTATTACTCAAGTATTATACAATCATGAAAGTTATTGAAAAGAAATTTATTATTTCCCCCCCCTACAACAGAAAGACCTTTGTGAGAAATGGTGAAACATATAATTTCACAAAATGCTTATCCGTATGCTTACCTCTAAGTGAGAGATTCTCAACCGCAGGTTAGGAATCTACTTGTGTGAAATTTACATCGAGGTAAAGTCGCGGATATACTTATTAAATTAATCCAAAGCTTATCTTTGCAGAAAACAATTTTTTGATGAAACACATCAACCATCTATCCACCCACTCCTATTTCATAAACCGTTTTGGAAAGCTTTCCACTTCGTTTATGTTCTATCAGATGCAGGATATTGCGTGGCAGCACGCAACAAAATTGGGCTTTGGCTATGATCATCTGAAAGAAGACGGGCAGTTCTGGGTGCTTTCAAAACTTTGGGTGAAAATCGGACGACGTCCGGTTTGGGGTGAAGATTTTTCGTTAGAAACCTGGTCGCGCGGCACTGACGGATTTTTCGGCTACCGCGATTTCAATTTTGTGGATCAGACGGGAAATAACATGATTCAGGCAACCAGCAGCTGGTTAGTGCTTGACGCCCGCACAAAGCGCATTGTGCGATTGAATGATTTCAGCAACTTCCCGGAATATCAGGAATCTGCTTTTGGCGAAAATCCCGGAAAAGTGAAAGCTCCCGAATCGGATGCCGAACTTCATTTCACACCGGTGGGATTTACGGAAATTGACATCAACCAGCACTTCACCAGCGGGCGCTATATCGAACGAATCATCGACAGCTATGATTTTGATTTTCATCAAAAAAACCGGTTAATCGGTTTTGAAGTCAATTTTCTCAAAGAAGGATTTCCTGATGATTCACTTGCCGTAAAAAAACAGATTATTGACGAATCAACCCACCTTTGCAGCATCGTGCGCCAAAGCGACGGCGCCAACTTAATTCTGATGCAATTGAATTGGCAGGAAAGGAGAAGTTTGTGAAAAACTATCTACAAAACTTCAATATTTCTCCAACTTTTTCTTCCATTGGCAGATTTCCGTCAATCCAAAGGATTTTTGTACCCCGCTTTTCCATTCCTCTGAACCAGGTCATTTGTCGTTTGGCAAACTGATGAATGGCAATTTCCAGCTTGTCATACATCTCCTGAAAGGAGAGTTCACCGGTCAGGTGCAGGGTCAGATATTTATACTCCAGACCATAGTATATCAGCTGTTTGGGCGTAAGTCCCGAGTCTAACAATTTCTGCACTTCTTCAATCATTCCTTCATCCAGACGTTGTTTCAGCCGCCGGCTGATGCGCTCGCGCCTGGTATCGCGGTCAACCGCAATGCCAATATTCAGGCTGTTGACTTCGGGCAAAGCAGTTTCTGTCTCCGGATTTTCGCGGGCATACATTTCAATTTCAATGGCGCGAATGGCGCGCCGGTCTGTTTCAATATCGGTCTTATTGTGCAGCAGGGGTTTCAGCGCTTTCAGCATCACAACAAGCTCATCCAGGGATTTTCCTTCAAGCTCTTTTCGCAGCTGCGGATTTGGCGGCACATGAATCAGCTTATAATCCTTTAAAACCGCCTCAAGATATAAACCGCTGCCTCCGCAAAGAACGGGAGACTTTCCGCGATTGCGAATATCCAAAAACGCTTCTGCGAAATCGTTCTGAAAGCGATATACATTATAATGGCTTCCCGGCTCCTCAATATCAAGCAGATGAGAAGGAATCTCAATGCCATCCACAAAATAGTCTTCATAATCTTTTCCCGTGCCGATATCCATTCCGCGGTAAACCTGACGGGAATCTCCGGAAATGACTTCACCATTGATCTTTGCTGCCAGGTGAGCCGCAACAGCAGTTTTTCCGGTTGCGGTAGGTCCCAGAACTGTTACCAGATTATATTTTGAACTTTCAATTTTCATTTTCCAAAACTTCTTTCAGCAAAACTATAAATAATCGATCAATTGTGTGAATTCGCGAAAACATCGGACATGAAGAATAGATATGAAACAGTTAGTATTGAGTATTGAGTATTGAGTAGCATGTATCAAGACGAGGTAAGCCTTTTTTAACTCGCATAATGGAGATTCCATTAAACGCTGGCAAGTCTGATGACACTGCCAGATTATATTAGCACGAATCTGCCTGTTTATCTTGTCCCGCGGATGCCTCCCCGGATAAGCCACAGGCGCAATCCGGGGTAACACAATCAATTTCCCTGAGAGTTCAATCAAGCCCTCGATGACTCTCAAAATGATTGCTTATCTTTTGGTATCAGATGATTAGGCAAAATATTTCAAAAAAACGCTTCCATATCTGTAATCCTCATCACTACCTAATATCCACTTTATCTCCATCAATTTCAATCACCCCCCCGCGAATTCCCCAACATCTTCTATCTTTGAGAAAAGTTGAAATTATTTGAATTATGATAAAAGAAGCTTGTGTTGAAACTTTTGTGCAGGCAATTTTAGCTGAAAAGAGAGGGGCAGACCGTATTGAACTTTGCTCGGAATTGTCATTGGACGGGCTGACTCCGGCGCCGGAACTGATGAAGAAAGTCTGTTCTACACTGAAAACTCCGGTGATGGTGATGATTCGTCCGCGTGGTGGGAATTTTCACTATTCGGAAAAAGAAATCTTGCAGATGAAACAGGAAATTGACGTGGCTAAAAAAGCCGGTGCAGCCGGTGTAGTCTTCGGGATACTCACTCCAAAAAATCAAATTGATATTGAAAACACACGCTTTTTAGCAGATTATGCAGCTCCGCTACCCGTAACTTTTCATAAAGCCATTGATGTGCTGGAAAATCCTGTTGAAGGTGTTCTCACACTTAAAAAAATTCCCGGAATTACCCGGATTCTCACTTCCGGCGGAAAAGAGACTGCTGTTGAAGGCGCCGAAATGATAGGAAAAATGAGAGAAACAGCCGGGGAAAAGCTCAAAATAGTTGCTGCCGGAAAAATTACTGATGAAAACAGGGATGAAATCCGGCAACTTACCGGGGTTTCAGAACTTCACGGAAAACGAATTGTGGGCAGTCTGAATGAAAATGCCGAATAAAATGCCGTTTTATCAGAGAAAATAACTTTATCGCAACAACTGAACGTGAAAAAAGTAAGCCAATTTTGAGCTGTAAAAACCCACAATTTTCTCTCAAAAGCATTCTGAATAAAAAAAGTAGCAAAATAGGCTCTTGCATTATCCCGAAAGAATTATCTTTGCGCGACTAAAGTCCAAATTAAATTTTTTAAAATGAGGGGATCATCTTTTTTTGTTTCGATTGCAGCGCTGGTAGCAGTTGCCGTGTTATATATTCTTTATTTTACAAGAAGCAGTCAACCTGCAATTGAATCGGAAGTGAAAGAAGTTTTGGCATCGTCAGAAAACGTTTTGAGGATTGCTTATGTCAAAGCCGACTCGGTAATATTAAACTACGAGCTGGCTGAAGCTCTGCACGATGAGTTTGCAAAAAAACAGGAAGCATACAACACCGAGTTTGGAACCAAACGGCAGTCGTTTGAAAAGGAAGCTGCCGCATTTCAGGAAAAATTGCAACGCGGTGGTTTTCTCACCGAGCAGCGTGCCATTCAGGAGCGCGACCGACTTGTAGGAAAAGAGCAGGAAATTCTTCAGCTTGATCAGGATTTATCCGGGAAGCTGGCTGAATTGCAGGCTGCCAACAACAAGCAGATTTTAGACAGCCTGCTCAATTATCTCAACGAATACAACAAAAGACACAAATACGATTTTATTTTAAACGGTTCGGATGTTTTGGTGGGCAGTGAAGCCAACAACATCACTTCCAAAGTATTGAAAGCACTGAACGAAAGATATTCCGGCAACAAATAGAGCCGGCTCTCCCCGTTTCGAATTCCTGAGCCTCTGTTTTTCCGTTCCGGAATCCGTTAATTAATTTTCAACCTGTCATGTTTGCAGACCAATACCTTGAAAAAAATAAGGTTCTGGTTTTAGTTTCTGCCGTACCGGAGCCGGACTTGGGAATTTCGGTAGTCATTCCCTGTTTTCGTGAGCCTGATGTTTTGCAAACACTAAATGCTCTTTTTCAATGTAAATCTCCTGAATGCAATGCAGAGGTGATTTTGCTTGTCAACCACCCGGAAAATGCCTCCAAAGAAACTAAAGAGCAAAGTTTTAATACGAAAAGAGAAGTTCAGGAGTGGATTGCATCCCATCAAAAAGAGAGAATGCGTTTTTGGGTTGCCGGTCCGGTTGAATTGCGAGAAAAGTGGGCAGGCGCCGGTTTGGCGCGAAAAAGCGGAATGGATGAAGCCATCAGGCGCTTCAACGAAGCTGGTAATCCCGGCGGAATTATTGTCTCTCTGGATGCCGATACGCTGGTTGAAAAAAATTACCTCACTGAAATAGAAAAGCATTTCAACTCCAACCCGAAACATATTGGCGCTACCATTCATTTTTCTCATCAAACCAAAGGTTTGGGAGAAAAACAGATGAAAGGAATTCTTTTGTATGAAAAATACATGAAATTCTATAAGGAAGCTCTGGATTTTACCGGATATCCCCACCCCATGTTCACCGTCGGTTCTGCGTTTGCCGTTGTCGCACAGGCTTATGTGAAACGTGGCGGCATGAACCGGCGAAAAGCAGGGGAAGATTTTTATTTCCTGCAAAATCTGGTGCAGATTGGAACAGTAGGAGAAATTTCATCAACTGCTGTTTATCCGTCAGCACGCCTTTCAGACAGGGTTCCCTTTGGTACCGGACCGATATTGAGAAAATGGATGAACGGCGAAGAAGACCTGACCCAAACCTACAATTTTCAGGCATTTGCCGACTTGAAGTTTTTTTTCGACCTAAAAGACAAGCTTTTCCAAATAGCTGAGAATGAATACGAAAACTTTCTGAAACAAATACCTGAACCCGTTCGAAATTTCCTGATTGACGATAATTTCCGGACAGAAATCAATGATTTAAACAGTAACTGCTCAAAACTTTCAACTTTTCAAAAACGGTTCTTTCAGAAATTCAACGCCTTTAAAATTTTGAAATTTCTCAATTTTTCACATGGATTATTCTATTTAAAAGCCGACCTTGAAAAGCAGATTTATCTGCTTAACCGGGCTAACTCAGCTAAAACTTAGTGATTCCTTCCGGCTTTAGAGAACGAATCCCGATTTTATGATTATTCCCCGTTTGATTTGCAAAACAGCGCTTTAATTGCTGTTGATATTTATGGGTTGCTCCACTTTGGTTTTCAGCAGGGCGATATCCAGTACATCCATAATGGTGTTCACAAAATGAAATTTCAGCCCTTCCAGATACTCTTCCTTAATATCTTCGAGATTTTTCCGGTTTTCTTCAGACAAAATAATTTCCCTAATTCCCGCCCGCTTTGCTGCTAAAATTTTCTCTTTGATTCCGCCCACGGGAAGCACTTTCCCGCGCAATGTGATTTCGCCGGTCATGGCAATGCCCTTTCTGACTTTCCGCTGTGTGAATGCCGAAGCGAGTGAAGTAACCATGGTTATTCCTGCCGAAGGTCCGTCTTTTGGAATGGCTCCCTCAGGAACATGCACATGTACATCCCAGCCGGCAAAAATTGCAGGGTCAAGCTCTAACTGGGCTGCATGAGATTTCAGGTACTGATGTGCAAGCACTGCCGACTCCTTCATCACATCTCCCAGATTTCCGGTAAGCGTCAGCGTGCCTTTTCCTTTGCTCAGGCTGGTTTCCACAAAAAGAATTTCACCGCCCACTGCCGTCCACGCCAGACCGGTAACCACTCCTGCAAACTCATTGCCCTGATATTTCTCTTTGGAATATTCGGTAACACCCAGATATTCACGAACATCTTCCAGTGTCAGCTTCTTGTTGTAAGGTTCTTCCAGAACAATTTTTTTGGCAATCCTGCGGATGGTTTTGGCTATTTTCTTATCCAGCTCGCGCACTCCCGACTCGCGGGTGTAACCGTCAATAATCTTTTCGATTACTTTTTTCGGAAATGTTACATCGCCTTTATTTAAGCCATGGTTTTCAAGTTGTTTGGGAATCAGGTGACGTTTGGCAATTTCTATTTTTTCCTCTACAAGATATCCGCTCACCTCGATAAGCTCAAGACGATCGCGGAGCGGAGGCGCAATTGTGCCTAATGTGTTGGCTGTTGCAATGAACATCACCCGGGAGAGGTCATAATCAACTTCCACATAGTTGTCGTGGAATTCGGAATTTTGCTCAGGATCAAGCACTTCCAACAATGCTGCGGCAGGGTCGCCGTGAAAATGCTTGGAAACTTTATCCAGCTCGTCTAACATAAAAACCGGATTCGATGTTTTTGCCTTTTTGATATTTTGAATAATTCGTCCGGGCATAGCGCCGATATATGTTCGGCGATGTCCCCGGATTTCCGACTCATCATGCAGTCCGCCGAGACTCATTCTGACAAACTTCCGGTTGAGAGCGCGTGCAACAGATTTTCCAAGCGATGTTTTTCCAACTCCGGGTGGTCCATATAGACAAAGAATCGGCGATTTCATATCCTTTTTCAATTTCAGCACTGCCAGATGTTCTAAAATCCGTTCTTTCACAGTCTCTAAACCGTAGTGGTCCTCATCCAGCACTTTCCGGGCATTGTTCAGATCAAAATTGTCATCGCTATATTCATTCCACGGAAGGTCAAGCAGTGTCTGGCAAAAGGTGAACTGCACCGAATATTCTCCGGCTGCGGGGTTTAGCCGGTGAAGCTTGCCAACTTCTTTACCGAAAAATTTAGCTATCTCCTTGCTCCACTTTTTTGTTTTGGCTTTCTCCTTAAGCTCTTTAATTTCCTGCTCCACAGGACTTCCACCCAGTTCATCCTGAATGGTTTTCATCTGCTGGTTCAGCATATATTCACGTTGCTGCCTGTCCATGTCGGTTTTCACCTTCTTCTGAATATCATGTTTCAGTTCTAACATCTGCACCTCTTTCACTAAATAGCTGATTGCCTGAACACCACGCTCCTTCAGGCTTTCAATCTCTAACAAATTCTGTTTATCCTCTACGCTGATGTCGGTATTGGAGCAGATAAAATTTATCAGAAATGTTGAATTTTCGATGTTCTTAACGGCAAAAGTGGCTTCCGGAGGAACATTGGCGGAAAACTGGGCAATCTTTATGGAAAGGTCTTTCAGTGAACCAACAATGGCGCTGAACTCATTGTCGTCATGCGGAAAAATATCGCTCAGCGGTGACACCGCAGCTTTGTAGTATGGGTCTTCTGACAGAAATTCGCGGATAGCATAACGCCTTTTTCCCTGAATGATTACCGAAGTTGAACCGTCGGGCATTTCCAATACTTTCAGGATTTCAGCCATCGTGCCAATGGCATAAAGGTCTTTTGTTTCCGGGTCATCAACGGTGTAATCCTTTTGCGCCACCGTTCCTAACAGCCGGCTTCCGCGATAAACATCCTGAATAAGTTTAAGTGATTTCCTGCGCCCTACATTGATAGGCAAAACCACACCCGGAAACAGCACCGTGTTGCGCAACGGCAAAACAGGCAACACATCGGGCACTTCGGTATTTTGTAAGTCGGCATCATCCCCGTCTGCAATGATTGGGATGAAATCTGCATTATCCTGCATCATTCTGTGTATAAAAATATTCTCTAATCCTGAATTCTTAAATTTACCCATACTTATATTTCTGTGCAATATTTATTGCTGAAATTTTGTAATTTCAAATGAGCATTCCTTTAGTCAATTGTCGTGCCAGTGTCTCAAACGCATGCTATACGACATAAGTTCACCGTTTTTTTGGGAAAGCGGACAAAATAGCATCTTTGGGGCACAAAAAAAGCTCCGGTTCCGGAGCTTTCATCATACAAGTCAAATCTCTTATTTTCTTCTGTTTTCCATGTGCTTTCCGTAGCGGCTCATAAACTTGTCCACGCGTCCTGCCGTATCCACCAGCTTAACCTTACCGGTATAAAACGGATGGGATGTATTGGAAATTTCAAGCTTGTAAAGCGGATACTCTGTTCCGTCAACTTCAACGGTTTCTTTTGTGGATACTGTAGATTTGGTGATGAAAGTATGCCCGTTTGACATATCTCTGAAAGCTACCAATCTGTAATCTTCCGGGTGAATTCCTTTTTTCATTTCATTTTATTTTTTGGATGGTTGCATTTATAAACTGCAATCCATTCCCAGTTCATTATTTATTTTTCGGTCGGCAAAGGTAAACATGTTTTTTAATGTTACCAAACAGCCAAACCTTTTAATTCACAGAATTTAATGTTTATTTTCCTGTTCCGCTGAAATCACAGGAAGCCTTGAGAACGGCTTGTTTCTGTCAAAAAGATAACGCATGGTATAGTGTGTTTTCATCTTTTTCCCGCCGACAGATTCATAGAGCGAAACAATTTTCGGGTTGAAATCGCCCGCCCACGAAAGTTCCATCTCCGTAAACCACGGTTTTCTGTACATCACCGGACGCAAATGCCAGAATATGGCGGCATCAATGCCGGAGCGCTGAAATTTCGGGACGATGCCGATAATCAGGCTGCGGGTACGTGTCATGGTTTTTCGCCACTTCAGCCACATCACATAGGGTAGATTCCATAATTTTATTTTCCCTTTCAGGCGGGATAAAATCTGATTAAAATCGGGAACCATCACGAAAACTGCAATAGGCTCCCCTTCATGGTAGGCATACCACACAAACTCCTCTTCAATCAGAAGTTTCCCACTTTCCAGAAAATCTTTCAGGTCATCTTTGTCAATGGGTTTGAAATGTTTATGAAACTTCCAGGCACTGTCATAAACATAAGCAAAATCATCAATGAATTTTTCTTTTTCTTTCCAGGAGAAGTGCCGGAAACTAAACTGCGGCTTTTTTGCAACCCACTCTGCCACTTTCCAAAAACGATCGGGCAATTCCGGCAAAGTGGTATCCAGATGGTAACTATACTGCTCAAAATAAACTTTAAAACCGTACTCCTCAAAAAGTTTCACATAATATGGCGGATTGTAGGGCATGCCAAATCCCTGTGGCATATATCCGTCTGCCAGCAAACCCCAGTTCATGTAATTTTCACCAAAATTCACCGGACCGTCCATCGCCTCCATCCCGTTGGATTTGAGCCAGTCGCGGGCAGCATCAAACAGCCGAATGGCAGCATCCTGATTGTCAACACATTCAAAAAAACCACATCCCCCGGTGGGTTGCTCTGATGCAAAAGCTTTATCCCTGTTAAAAAATGCGGCTATCCGCCCCACAGGTTTTTTCCTTTCATTTAACAAAATCCAGCGCCTGGCATCGCCATTCTTAAAAGAAGGGTTCTTTGCCGGGTCAAAAATTTTTTCAATCATGCCTTCCAGCGGACAAGCCCAGTTGGGGTCATTCCTATATATCAGATGAGGAACTTTATGAAAAAGTTTCCTTGTCTTTTTGTTTGTAACTTCAATGAGTTGCATTT
>CAYNOQ010000056.1:0-16890 GCA_964398855.1 uncultured Mariniphaga sp.
ATTATGAAAAGTGCATAAAATATATGGTTTACGGGAATATTTTAAGGAATAACACGTATCCAATTTCCGTAAGTTCGGAACGGGTTTTTCAGGCAATTGCAACCATTGATTATGCAAAAAAAATCGGAGCAAAATATGTTGCTCACGGAAGTACCGGCGCCGGAAATGACCAGGTACGCTTCGACCTGACTTTTCAGGTTCTGGCTCCTGAAATTGAAATCATTACTCCAATCCGCGATTTGATGCTGAGCCGCCAGGATGAGATTGATTTTCTGAAAAAACATGGCGTGGAAGACGATTTTGAGAAGATGCAGTATTCCATAAATCAGGGTATCTGGGGAACCAGTGTTGGCGGCAAAGAGACCTTGACATCTGACAAAGGGCTGCCCGAAGAGGCTTTCCCAAGTCAGCTGAAAGCCGAAAACGAAAAACTTGTTGAGTTAGGCTTTGTAAAAGGGGAACTGAAAACCATTGACGGAAAAGCCTTTGAAAGCGGACCGGCAGCCATTCAGGCTTTAGAGAAAATAGCTTCGCCTTACGCCATCGGGCGCGATGTGCATGTGGGCGACACGATTATCGGAATAAAAGGGCGCGTTGGCTTTGAAGCAGCTGCGCCGCTAATCATTATAAAGGCACACCATCTGCTTGAAAAGCATACGCTTACCAAGTGGCAGGCATACTGGAAAGAGCAATTAGCAAACTGGTATGGAATGTTTCTGCATGAAGCGATGTATCACGAACCAGTGATGCGAAACATTGAAACTTTCCTTGAAGCTACCCAGGAAAATGTTACCGGAAAAGTGTTTTTGAAACTGAAACCTTACCATTTTGAGTTGCAGGGAATCGATTCGGAACACGACCTGATGAATTCCGGTTTTGGCGAATATGGTGAAACCGTTAAAGCGTGGACAGCCGATGATGTCAAAGGTTTTACAAAAATTTTGTCCAACTCGCTGAAAGTGTATCACACGGTGAACAAGAAAATTTAAAAAAAAAGATGATAAAAGTTGGAATTGTCGGTGGTGCAGGATATACAGCCGGTGAGCTGATCCGGATTTTACTTTGTCATCCGCAGACTGAAATTGTTTTTATACACAGTTCGAGCAATGCGGGAAATCCGGTTTCGGATGTTCATGACGATCTGATTGGTGAAACGGATATGAAGTTCAGCAACACCCATCCGTTAGAAGAAGCAGATGTTGTTTTTCTCTGTATGGGACATGGAAAATCTAAAGAGTTTGTGGAGAAAAATCCGCTCCCTGCCGGATTAAAAGTTGTGGACCTGAGCCACGATTTTCGGATTAAGCAAAAAAATAACGATTTTATATACGGACTTCCGGAGTTGAACCGCGAAGAAATCAGAAAAGCATCAAAAATTGCCAATCCCGGTTGCTTTGCAACAGGGATTCAGCTTGCTCTGCTTCCACTGGCTGCCGGCGGACTGCTGAATGATGAAATTCATGTGCAGGCAATTACCGGTTCCACCGGCGCCGGACAAAAACCGACCCCCACATCGCATTTCAGCTGGCGAAACAACAACCTTTCTGCCTACAATATTTTTGAACACCGCCATCAGGCTGAAATTTTACAAAGTCTGGCACAGTTACAACCCGGTTTCAACAAGGATTTTAACTTTATTCCTATCCGGGGAAATCACACCCGCGGGATTTATGTGACTGCATATACCCGTTTTAGTGGTTCATTAGAGGAAGCATGGAATATTTTTGAGAAATTTTACAGCGGACACCCTTTTGTGGTTTTGTCCCGGAAAAATCCGGCAATGAAACAGGTGGTAAACACAAATAAAGCTGTTCTCTATATAGAAAAGCACAAGAATAAGCTGGTTGTCATCAGTTTGACCGACAATCTCATCAAAGGCGCTTCCGGACAGGCAGTGCAAAATATGAATCTTATGTTCGGTATTGAAGAAACCGCCGGACTTCATCTGAAACCCGTTGCATTTTAATGATTATGAAACTATTTGACGTTTATCCGCTTTACGATATTACCCTCGACAAGGCAAAAGGTTGTAATGTCTGGGATTCAAAAGGAGAAAAATATCTCGATTTATACGGCGGTCATGCCGTAATTTCCATCGGGCACAGCCACTCCCGATATGTTTCTCAAATTACGGCGCAGTTGGAAAAAATCGGTTTTTACAGCAATTCTGTTCACAATCCGTTGCAACAGCTTTTGGCACAAAAGTTAGGCGCCCTTTCAGGATACCCGGATTACTCGCTTTTTTTGTGTAATTCAGGCGCCGAATCCAATGAAAACGCTCTTAAACTGGCTTCATTTGCCACCGGCAGAAAGAAAATCATCAGTTACAGCAAAGCTTTTCACGGGCGCACTTCGGCGGCAGTGGCAATCACCGACAATCCGAAAATTGTTGCACCGGTCAATGAATCCGAAAATGCCGTGATTCTGCCTTTTGACGATTTAAATGCGACAGAAGAAGTGCTGAAATCGGGAGAAGTTGCGGCAGTAATTATTGAAGGAATTCAGGGAGTTGGCGGCATCAATATTCCCGGTGCGGAGTTTTTGACCGGACTGAAAACATTGACTGAAAAGTATGGCAGCCTGTTAATTTTAGATGAAATTCAATCAGGATACGGACGAACCGGACGATTTTTCGCCCATCAATTCACTTCAGTGAAACCTGACATTATCACGGTGGCAAAAGGAATGGGCAACGGTTTTCCGATAGGCGGAGTGCTCATCGGACCTGAAATTAAGCCCTGGCACGGAATGCTGGGAACCACTTTTGGCGGAAATCATCTGGCGTGTGCGGCGGGGCTGGCTGTGCTTGAAGTGTTGGAAAGTGAAAATTTGATTGAAAATGCTGCAAAAACAGGAAATTACCTGATGACGCAATTGCAGAAAACAGAACAAATCAAAGTGCGCGGAAAAGGACTGATGATTGGCGTGGAACTGCCTTTCCCGATTGCTGAAATAAGAAAGAAACTACTTTTTGACTATAAGATTTTTACCGGTTTTTCAGGCCAGAGCATGATTCGGATTCTGCCGCCGCTCTCATTAAGCATTGAAGAAGCAGACCTGTTTTTAGACGCTTTTGTTCAGGCTTTTGCAGAAGTTTCTGCATCTTTGGAGAATAAATAACGGAATAAAGCTATGGAAAAGAAAAAAATAGGAATTATCGGAGTAGGAAACATGGGAGGCGCCATTGTGGAAGGGTTGCTCAATTCAGTTTTTGCGGCAGCATCAGATATTTATGTCTCCGATAGCCGGGAATCTGTTCTGAATGTCCTGAAAGCCAAAGGGCTAAATGCCTGCCAGGATAATGTTTCTGTGGCACGGCAGGCGGATGCGGTTATTATTGCGGTGAAGCCTTATCATATTGAGCAGGTTTTGGAGGAAATTGAGCCGGAGCTGAATCCTTCGAAAATTTTGATTTCTATCGTTGCCGGTGTTGAAATTTGGGAAATTGAACAATTTGCAGGAAGCGGGCTTCCTGTATTTCGGGTAATTCCCAATACCGCTATTTCCATTCAGGAGTCGCTGACCTGCATTTCTGCCAATGAAGAAGCTTCTGCACACCGAAATTATGTACTCAGTCTTTTCAATGCTTTGGGAAAAGTTGTTGAAGTTCCCGAAAAGCAGATGGCAGCGGCAACTGTTTTGGCTTCTTCCGGGATTGCGTTTGCGCTGCGCTATATCCGCGCATCCATGCAGGCTGGCATTGAGATGGGATTTGGTTCCGAAATTTCTCAGTTCATCACGGCACAAACCCTCAGAGGCGCTGCCGGACTGATTTTGCAAACCGGAAATCATCCGGAAACGGAGATTGATAAAGTTACAACGCCCGGAGGAATTACCATAACCGGACTGAATGAGATGGAAGATCAGGGATTCAGCGCTTCGCTGATTCAGGGAATGCTGGCATCATTTGAAAAAATTAATGACTGAAAAAAAAATTGTGCAGTTCAGATATCAAAAAATAACGGTAAAAATCGGAAGTAATGTTCTGGCAAATCCTGACGGAACGCTGAACGTTTCGCGAATAGCTCACCTTGTAGATCAGATTGCATCTTTGCACAAAAACGGTGTGGAAGTGATTTTGGTATCATCGGGTGCAGTTGCAGCGGGGCGCGCTGTGTTAGAGCCTTCAAAAAAAACCGATTCGGTTTCAAAAAGGCAGCTCTGGGCTGCATTGGGGCAGGTGAAACTGATTAGCCGCTATTCTGATTTTTTTGGCGAGCACGGACTAACCTGCGCTCAGGTGCTGACCACAAAGGAGAATTTTTCGAGCCGGAGGCATTATCTGAATATGAAAAACTGCATGTGTACGCTTCTCGAAAACAAGGTTATACCCATTGTAAATGAGAATGATACCATTTCTATAAACGAATTGATGTTCACGGACAACGATGAGCTTTCAGGTTTAATGGCTTCCATGGCAGATTCGGAAGCGCTTATTATTTTGAGCAATGTGGATGGAGTTTACACGGCACATCCCGACAGCGAAAATGCCGAGCTGATTCAAAAAGTGGGCATCAGTGATGACTATCACGAAATTGCCTTTTCTGGTAATCACTCCGAGTTTGGGCGCGGCGGAATGCTCACTAAATTCCGGATTGCAAAAAAGCTGGCAAATGACGGTATCAGCGTTCATCTTGCCAACGGTTTCAGGGAAAATATCCTGACGGATATTCTTTCTGAAGAAAAAACCGTGGTTCACACCTGGTTTCAACCGGCAAAAAAATCTGCCAGCGGTGTGAAAAAATGGATTGCATATTCTGACGGATTTGCAAAAGGAAGGGTTGTCGTAAACAAGGGAGCCGCTGATGCGTTAAAGTCTGAAAGAGCTGTGAGTCTGTTGCCTGTGGGAGTTGTGGCGGTTGAAAATGAATTTAAGAAGGGAGATTTAATCCGTATTGTGGATGAAGAAGGGAATACGGTCGGATTGGGAAAAGCGCAGTATGGCTCTGACAGGGTTGAACCCGAAAAAATATCAAAAAAGCAGAGGGCGCTGGTGCATTACGATTATTTATACATGGAAAAATAGGAGATTTTAGATATGAAAATTGAAAAAACATTGCAGCAGGTTTTGAACGCTTCCAGAAAATTAAATCTGGTTGATGAGAAGACCATAAATAAAGTGTTGCTTGAGCTGGCTGGTGAAGCCGAAAAAAATATTCCCCTGATTATTGAAGAAAACAGGAAAGACCTTGAGCGGATGGATACAAACGATCCGAAATATGATCGTCTGGAACTGACGGAATCCCGTATCAGGGGCATCGCTTCCGATATTCGGAATGTGGCTGGACTGAGCAGTCCGGTAGGGAAAGTTATGAAAGAGACTGTTCGTCCAAATGGTTTGAAGATAAGGAAGATAGCTGTTCCATTTGGAGTGATTGGTATCATTTATGAAGCGCGCCCAAACGTAACTTTCGATGTTTTTTCGCTTTGCCTGAAATCTGGAAATGCCTGTGTTTTAAAAGGCGGCAGCGATGCCATCTATTCAAATACTGCTATTGTTTCCATCATTCGTAATGTGCTTAAAAACAATCATTTTGATGAGAATACGGTTGTGCTGCTGCCTGCCGGTCGCGAAGAAACCAACGAAATGCTGCGCGCACGTGGCTACATCGACCTGATTATCCCACGTGGTGGTCAGGGGCTTATCGATTTTGTGCGCGAAAATGCAACCATACCGGTAATTGAAACCGGCGCCGGCATCTGCCACACCTATTTTGATGAATTTGGTGATGCCGAAAAAGGGAAGGAAATTATTTACAACGCAAAAACCCGCCGTCCTTCAGTGTGCAATGCGCTCGACTGTCTGGTTATTCACCGTTCACGGATTGGTGAACTGCCGCTCTTTACCGAAAAACTTTCCAAAGACGGGGTAATCATTTATGCCGATGAGGATTCCTACAAAAAATTAGATGGAAATTATCCTGAAAACCTGTTGTTTCATGCAACAAAAGAGTCTTTTGGTACCGAATTTCTTTCACTGAAAATGGCGGTTAAAACGGTTGACAGTTTTGATGAGGCGATTGAGCAAATCAATACAAATTCGTCAAAGCACAGCGAAGCCATTATTTCGGAAAATCAGGAAAGGATTGACACTTTCCAGAAATTAGTTGATGCTTCATCAGTCTATTCCAATGTGTCAACCGCTTTCACTGATGGCGCACAGTTCGGCTTGGGCGCTGAAATCGGAATCAGCACCCAGAAGCTGCATGCCCGCGGTCCGATGGCGTTGGAAGAGCTCACCAGCTACAAATGGATTATTGAAGGCGAAGGGCAGGTAAGACCAAAATAGTCAGCGAAAAAACCTATTTTTGTTTAAAAACAGAACAATTGCAGATAGTAGAAAAAAATATTGAGAAGATCAGATGTTTGTGTGAAAAGCACAAAGTATCAGAACTTTTTGTTTTTGGATCAGTCATAACCGAAAAATTCAATCCTGAAAGTGATATTGATTTTTTAGTTGATTTTGATTCAATGAATGTTTTTGACTATGCGGAAAATTATTTTGATTTAAAATTTGCCCTTGAAGATATTTTAGATAGAAAAGTCGATTTACTTGAGTTAAAAGCGATTAAAAATCCCTTTCTGAAACAATCAATTGATGCTACAAAAATAATGATTTATGGACAACGAGATAAAAACCTGGTTGTATGATATTTTAAATGCAATTGAAGAAATTGAAAGTTTTTTCATTGACAAACCAATGCAATTTCAGAATTATCTTACTGATATTAAGACGAAAAGAGCAGTAGAAAGAGATTTGGAAATAATTGGTGAAGCCGTAAATAGAATCATTAAAAAAAATAAGCTATTTCAGCTTGAAAACACCAGAAATATTATAGCAACACGAAATCGAATTATTCATGGCTATGATTCACTTTCCGATGATTTGATCTGGAGTATTGTTGTTAATCACCTTCCAAAATTAAAAAATGAAATCAGAGCTTTGTTATAGATAAACTTTGATTTTCAAAATATACTCAAATATAAATTCATGAAAAATTTCACATCAGTAAATGATATTCCCGATCTGAACAAAGCAGTTCAGGCTGCTTTGGAAATTAAAAAAAACAGGTTTTCACATCAGCATCTGGGAAAAAACAAAACCATGGTTCTTATTTTTTTCAATCCCAGCCTGCGCACACGGCTAAGCACGCAAAAGGCAGCAATGAATATGGGAATGAACACCATGGTGATGAACGTCAGTGAGGATGGCTGGCAATTAGAGTCGGAATTTGGCGTAATCATGGACGGAGACAAGCCGGAGCACCTGAAAGAGGCGATTCCGGTAATCGGAAAATATTGTGAAGTTATCGGGGTGCGGGCGTTTGCAGGATTAAAAAACAGGGAAGATGACTATTCCGAAAAAGTGCTGAATCAGTTTCTTGATTATGCCGGCGTTCCCGTGGTGAGCATGGAGGCTGCCACGCGCCATCCGCTGCAAAGTTTTGCCGATCTGGTTACCATTGAGGAATTCAAGACAAAGGAAAGACCTAAAGTGGTGATGACCTGGGCGCCCCATCCGCGCGCGCTGCCACAGGCAGTACCAAACTCTTTTGTGGAGTGGATGCGCCGTACCGATTATGCGCTGGTGGTTACCCACCCGGAAGGCTATGAACTGGCGCCGGAATTTATGGGTGACGTAAAAGTGGAATATGACCAGAAAAAAGCTTTTGAAGGCGCCGATTTTATCTATGCGAAAAACTGGTCGTCCTACATGGATTACGGAAAAATTTTATCCAAAGATTTTGTATGGACGGTGAATGAAGAGAAAATGGCACTGACAAACAATGCAAAGTTTATGCACTGCCTGCCGGTGAGAAGAAATGTAGTGGTAACAGACGGCGTGCTGGACAGTCCGGCTTCCATCGTTGTGGAACAGGCTGCAAACCGCGAAATTACGGCGCAGGCAGCTTTGAAAATAATTCTGGAGAACAGCTGAGAATAAGATAAAAATGAAATCAAAAACAGAAATTATACCCGCCATTGATATTATTGGCGGCAAATGCGTACGTCTCTCACAAGGTGATTATGAACGCAAAACCGTTTACAATGAAAATCCGCTGGAGGTTGCCCGGATGTTTGAAGATGCCGGAATAAAACGGCTGCATCTGGTGGACCTTGACGGGGCGCGGGCAAATCATATCATCAACTACAAGGTTTTGGAGCAGATCGCGACAAAAACAGATTTGGTAATTGATTTTGGCGGAGGACTGAAATCGGATAAAGATTTGGAAATTGCTTTTAACTCCGGCGCTGACATGGTTACCGGAGGAAGCATTGCCGTGAAGGAACCGGAAACTTTCCTGCGCTGGCTCGAAAAATACGGAAGTGAAAAAATTATTCTCGGCGCCGATGCCAAAGAAGGAAAAATCGCTGTAAGCGGATGGACTGAAACCACGGAACTGACTGTAATTGAGTTTATCGCCGGATTTCATGCCAAAGGAATTGATAAGGTTATCTCCACCGATATTGCCCGGGATGGAATGCTCACCGGTCCGGCATTTAGCCTCTATGCCGAAATCATGGAAACGCTGCCCGATGTGGAAGTTATTGCCAGCGGTGGAATTGCATCCATGAGCGAAATATATAAATTAGCTGAAATGGGTGTTCCGGGAGTTATCACCGGAAAAGCTATTTATGAGGGGAAAATCAGTATGAAGGAGATTGAAAAATATATAAACGGTTAAATATAAAACCCAATGCAACCAAAAAGAATTATACCGTGTCTCGATATCAGGAACGGAAAAACCGTTAAAGGAGTCAACTTTGTAAATATTAAGGAAGTGGGCGATCCGGTGGAAATGGCGCTAAAATATGAAGCCGATGGCGCAGATGAACTGGTTCTGCTTGATATTGCCGCGACAGTGGAAGGGCGCAAAACATTTGTGGATTTAGTTGAAAAAGTGGCTGCAAATCTGAATATTCCGTTTGCAGTGGGTGGCGGAATCAGCGAACCGGGCGATGTGGAGAAACTGCTCCATGCCGGAGCTGCCAAAGTTTCCATAAACTCGGCGGCAGTCAAAAATCCACAGCTCATCAATGAATTGGCAAAGCAGTTCGGAAGCGCTGTTCTGGTGGTTGCCATTGATGCCCGTAATGATGAGGCGAACCGCTGGGCGGTAACCGTCAGCGGAGGAAATGTTATCTCAGACAAAGAGCTGTTTTCCTGGGCAAAAGAGGTGGAAGAGCGTGGGGCAGGGGAGATTCTGTTCACATCCATGAACCACGACGGCACCAAAAACGGATTTGCCTGCACAACGCTTTCCCGTTTGGCAGATTTACTTAACATTCCTGTCATTGCTTCGGGCGGTGCCGGCACAAAAGAGCATTTTTTAGATGCTTTCACAAAAGGCAAAGCCGATGCTGCTTTGGCTGCAAGTGTGTTTCACTACAACGAAATTCCGATTCCGGAATTGAAAAGCTATTTAAGAAATCACGGAATATTGGTGAGGTAATTTGCAATTTGTTAAATTCGCGCCAAATTATAGGTAATGAATCCATTTACAGGAATTGAACAAATTGACTTCGGTAAGCTGAACGGACTGGTTCCGGCAGTTATTCAGGATAATTCCACCCAAAAAGTTCTGATGTTGGGGTTTATGAACAGTGAATCCCTTCAAAAAACTGCAGAAACCGGTAAGGTGACATTTTTTAGCCGAACCAAAAATCGGTTGTGGACAAAAGGCGAAGAATCGGGAAATTTTCTGCATGTAGTTTCCATTTCGGCAGACTGCGACAATGATACCCTGCTCATCAAGGTAAATCCCGCCGGACCGGTTTGCCACACTGGTGCGGATACCTGTTTTTTTGAGACCAACAAAGAATCAGATCTATCTTTTTTGGAGTATCTGCAGGATTTTATCGACCGGCGCAAAAAAGAGATGCCGGAAGGCTCTTATACCACTTCGCTTTTTAGGGAAGGAACTCCGAAAATTGCCCAGAAAGTGGGCGAGGAAGCAGTGGAAACAATTTTGGGAGCGATGAAAAATGACGATGAAAATTTCATTTACGAAGCTGCCGACCTGATTTATCATCTTATTGTACTGCTTTCTCATAAAGGATTTCGCATAGAGAATGTTGCTGCCGAATTGAAAAAAAGGCACGGTTAATCAATCCTGTCAGCAGAAATAATGCTCTGCAACATAGCTGTAAAACATAAAAATTAGATGAACATTTGTCTGGAATTCTCCGAATAAATCGTTAATTTTGTGATACTGCCAATTTTAAAAACTGTATCATGGAAACCGCAACAGAATTTCCTGCCAACGCTGCTACAATTCTTGCCTGCCGGAGCATAGCCAAGTCATTCAGGGAAAATATATATGAGCTGTTCCGGATTAGAGAACAGTGGAATCCGGCGTATGCAAAGTCATTGAATGCACGCATTGATGATGCATTCAGGAAATATTATTCGGAAAGTTTCAGTGCCGTTTCCGATGAAAAATCCCAGAACTGGCACGAAGTGATGGCTTCGGGATTGCAAAGTCTTAAAGTACTGCGGGCTGCCCTGAAGGTCGATTTTAAAGAAGATAAACAGTTTCTGAAAGAGACTTTTAAAAAGCTGGGATACAGTGAATATTTCGATGACGCCAAAAGTGGCGATTACCTGAGCTTTTATAACCTGCTTTCCTCTTTTTCGGAGAACCTTGATGCAGAAACTAAAAATAAAATCACAGGTAAAGGGATACCCGGTTTTCTGATTGATAAAATCCTGACGGCTGCCAAAAAAATTGAAGATTACCGGTGCTGTCTGGATTCGCTGGTTAGTGAGAGTAATCTGCAAACGGATGCACAGCAGGAGATTGCCGTTATTTACAAAAACATCCGTGATATTTGCACCATTGCCGGAGCCTATTTTCAGTTTGATCCCGTGAAACGGGACAAATTTAATTTCTACAAGGTAATGGTCAGGTTGAAACCTTCTGACAATTAACTTTATATAAGCCGTCTGCCGGGCTTCCCGACAGACGGCTGCCTTTTTATGTTAACTTCTTCTGAACAGGGGATCTGAACCAATTGTACCAACCAATTCATTCAGATAATTATCCGATTTTACATGATTGTACTCTGCTTTTACCTTTTCCAGTCTTTCATGCAGGTTCATTTTTTCAACTAATAGTTGGTTGTTTGGCTCCGCCATAAAATCCTGCAAATATGCTATCCGGTTCAGGAGAAATTTTGTTTCGTTTTCCTGTCTGAGCTTTAAGCGATCGCTATACCATGCTGATTTTATAACATGTTCGCGTTCAAACTCCCTACGAATTTCCGGATCATTCAGTTCCTTTCCTTCATAGTGTCCGTACGCCATAATATGCAACAATATTTTTAGCGGAAGAATTGCCGCATCAATGCTTCCTTCTTCAAAATAATTCAAAGCCACTTTCTTCTGTGCCTCCACAATATTCCTGATACCGTCAACGTAATCTTCCATGCTTTGCAGCTCAGGTTTCAGCATTCTCTCGTTAAATACCTCCATGGGTTCGTCAAACAGCTTGTTCATGCAACGGAATCCGAAATTTTTAGTGATCCGGTAGCCTAATCTGCTTGCTAATATTTTTTCGCCATTGTATTCAAAATCTTCCACTTTTTCCAGACACTGATGGTAAATGAGATTTTTTGCATCCCTGTCTTCCGGCTCCAGACGCGCCCATATTTCAGGGATGAGTATACTGATGTCGTGGTCAAACCGCTTGCTTGGACCAATATACCCGGCTGCTGATGTGAATCCCTGATATTCGGAAAGAATATAAGAGAGCAGGGCATTATTGAGGTCGGTAGTGGGAACAAGCATATTGAAAGGTCCTTTTGTGAGCGCTCCTTCCGAGCCGGCGCCGGTTGTGGAAGGCGATTTTCCGGTAAGGCTGCAGATGAAATCCATAAACAACTCGGGAATTTCCTGATAGTGAATGGGATTATAAACGCTCAGCGGACGAATTCCCTTATCTCTTTCGGCTGGATTGTTGCGCCGACCGGGAAGAACAGCGTTCACCGGGAAATGTACCGGTTTGTCGTGACTTATTTTCCGAAACAGCCGAACACCAACCTCTGCCAGATAGCTCTCCTCGTTTTCGTTTTTAAACAGATTGCGCTGCAGGTATCGCGGGTTATTGGTGGGCACTCCATTCACAAGCCGCGGATGGGAAGGGGTAACAAAATAGCACTCTTTACTTCCCTCAGCCACTTTTTTAATCAGTTCCTGCACAGGCTCTGTATATTGATCAAAACGAATGGAATCTTCATAGAGTTCAACTGCATCTTTCCGGGTCAGCGGCTCATAGTTGGTCAGGAATGTATTGTTTTGAACAATATCATTTTCTGCTTCTTTGTCATATCCTCTGATAATGGCTTCATCGGGGCGCTGAAAAAGATAGCTTTCACAATTGGCTGTCAGTTTCACGCTTTTGTTGGGAAACTCAGCGTTCAAATTGTTAAGCCTGTTGGCAGGAAGTGTGATGGTTGCCGTAATATCATCTTCCATCTGAATTTTCCGGCTGGGAATAAAATCAGAGCGCAGTTTGTGCAAAAACCACTTTCCTTCAGGACTGAACCCGATGCGCACATAGCTTGCCATGATTTTGTTGTGCCGGTAGCGCAGCGAGTTCCCGTTTCTTCCGTTCACAATTTCCACGTTCAGGTAATGCTTCCATGGTCCTTTGTCCATGTGGCTGCGGTGCATCCGTTTAATATAAAGTGTGAGTATTTTAACGTGTGTCGGGATACTCTCTAAAAACTGATTGTATTCGTCGGTGTAATGGTCTGACGGAGTCAGCAGTTTTACTGCGGAACCCAGTGTGCGGTGAGGACTCAGCAGCGGGCGCGAAGGACGCGCATCAGGATAAATGATTTTCCAGCGATTTGAATAGTCGTAGTTAATGAGCATATCTATCATTTCTGAATCTTTCTCCAGATCCTGAATATAAAACGGACCATATTTTATGGCGTTTTGCATAGATTTGGATATCTCCGACTTTCCGCCTCCGGAAACTGTGCTTGGCTTATGGCAGAAAATTCCTTCGGGCGCCGTATCCACAATCCGCCACAGTTTTTGCTCTGGGTGTCTCACCAGTTGAAACTTGTGCCCGGTGGGGTGAACATAGATTTTTTCGGGCGAAAGTCTCAACTTTTGCTCTTTGCCCTCATGTCTCCATGAAACAGTTCCTTTTTCCGTTTCAAGGTCGGCATGTTCAGGAATATATATAATGTTTGGATATTTTTTATCGATGGCATAGTTCTCCGGCATCACCTCTATCCGGTCGCCTAAAAGTGTTTTCACCTCCTCAAAGGTGTATTTATGATTGAATTTTCCTGAAAACGGCTCTCCAAAAAGGTTGTCTCCCATGTTTCCGCAACGGAACGCAATAGCTCCGCCGGCGTGCTCCTCTTCCACCAATCCGTATAAATTTGCCGAATAGCTGATCTGGGTTTTTATCTCTTTTTTTGAATAACCGTAATAGTTGTCGGCAATGAGGGTTACTACCACTCCCCGTTCATCACGACAAGTGATTTTAAAGGCATTCCCGTTATTGTAGAGTTCATTTTCATCGCTCCAGCACATACCATCCCGGCGCTGCCTTTCGGTGGCATTGCTGAAATGAGGCAGACCGATGTCTCTTTTTTTCAGCGAGGTGAGCTGTGGCGCTAAAATAACGCATCCGGTGTGTCCTGTCCAGTGTTCAATATCAAGCGCAGCATCGTTTTCCGCGAGATTGTGGTCTCCTGCATTTCCGAAAATGGTTTCCACAAAATCCAGATTGCTGACCAGGCTTCCGGGCGCGAAAAAGCGGATTTCCATACTTTTTTCACTAATCACCCCTTTCACCTCAGGGCAAACCACCGGACGCAGCAGCAGTGAAACCATGATCTTTGCCTTTTCTTTTTGGTTTGAAGTAAAGGGAAGGATATTCAGTTCACCGGAAGGCCGTAGCGCTTCGTGAAGCATGTGCGCAAAAGCAATTTTCGGCACCTCTTTTTTGTCTAATGCAACCGGCAGTCCGCCATCCACAATGTGGAAAGTACCTTCTGTTGTTCTTTTGTCCGAAGCCGGATTGTTCAGAATTCCCTGTTCCAGCCGGTAGGAAGTCAGCAGCTTGCTTTTGAAAATATCTCCGTTTGCCGGAAGGCTCACCTCCCGCGCCATTCCCGGCTGGTTTAGTACAAGGGTTGCATCGGGCAAACGACAGGATTTGTCAAAATGCAGGTCTTTCAGATAGTCGTCGATAAAATTTTGAATGCGCGTATCCACCGGGGAAAGATGACCGGTAAGTAATCTCGATTTTTCACGGAAGCTGCTTATCAGTCCGTCTGTTAGCGACATGAATTGTGCACCGGCAAGTCTGGCGCCTTCTTCTGTTTCATCAATAAAAGGCGGCTGTCCCAAAGAAGCCAACTGTAAGTTGACATATTGAATCATCTCCCGCCTCTCTCTTTTCGCAGTTTTTGTATTGGTTTTTTTGTTGTGCTTTATCATTTTTGAATGGAATTGAAATTCAACAAACGAAATTAAGACATTTCGTTAAGTAATTTCAGATGTCGGTGAACCTTAAAGATTTATTGACTTTTGATTCGTGAAAAATTAATATATATCTACTTTTTCTTTTTCTGAATAAATCTGATTTTAACATTTTTATTTTGAGAATTATTTCAGTTTTGGAAAGCGTGTTTGATTCTAATTTACCCCTAAGTGAGAGATTCCCGTCCTTTGGTCTAAAATAATGACGTTGGTGGAGCATTAAGTGAGGAGAAGTCGCGGAGATACCTTAAAAATAATTATACGGATATGTACGAATTGCAACTATAACTTAGATTTGTGGTTTTGCAGGAAGATTAAGATAATCAGATTGTTAATTGAGTAATGCACTGAAGGTATCCCCCTGTTTAATGTCGCCTGAGTTGTATCCTTTCATAAACCATTCTACCCGCTGTTTTGAAGATCCGTGGGTAAATGTTTCCTGATTTACATATCCCTGTGAGCGTTTTTGAATGTTGTCGTCGCCTACCGCGGCAGCTGCTTCCATTGCACTTTCGATATCGCCCGGCTCCAGAATTCTCGCCCGGTTATCCGTGTAGCGTGCCCATAAACCGGCATAAAAATCAGCCTGCAGCTCCGTTGCAACCGACACCTGATTTAACTGTGCCTGACTGTATCGTCCGCTCCGGCGAAGCTGCTCGGTTTTGGAGAGGGTGCCCAGAATATTTTGAACGTGATGCCCTATTTCGTGCGCCAGCACATAGGCGACCGTGAATTCGGTAACCTTCGCGCCAAAACGTTTCTGCAAATCATTAAAAAAACTCATGTCCATATAAACCTTTTCATCAGCCGGACAATAAAACGGTCCCATTGCTGCCTGAGCTGTTCCGCAACCCGAAGTGGTGGTCTGCTCAAAAAGAACTACTGTTGCTGGGCGATACTGTAAATTGTTCTCTTTGAAAATTGTTTTCCATGTCAGCTCATTTTCACTGGTAAGCATACTAATGAACTCCCGGATATGAAGCTCCGATTCTGTCAGCTCGCGCTCGGTTTCCTGACTCCCTGAGCCTGTTCCGCCCAATTGCAGTTCTTCAACCATTGCCGGGTCTCCGCCAAGAAAGTAGATTAAAACGGCAATCAGGATTGTTCCGATACCACCGCCAACAATTGCTCCGCCACTCACTTTGCCCCGCCGGTCATCCACATTCTGACTGCGGTTTGATGTCCATTTCATGCTGTTTCTGTTTAAAATGAAAATTTTTTGCTGTGTGAATTTCTTTGTAATAAAAGTACACAACAAATCTTTGGAAAAATCCGCACGAAATTATAAAAATTTACGCATTCAATATGCTTTAACTGTTGTCGCAAATATTTTGTTCGTAGCCAATCTTTTTAAATGAGAAGAATTATTTATTTTGCCATTAAAAATATCAAATTAAAATAAAGTTGAGTATAAGAATTTAAGTTGTGGTTGATAATGAATTGACACTCTGGGGCTTGTGTTGTAGTGAAATGTTAAATCAGGCAATAAGCAGATTTTTCAAGCCTGCACAAGATGATGGCAATAATTGAGAATAATTTTTAAACAGGAGCATAAAATAAAATCAAAAAAATAAAACATGGCAAAAGTTGATTCACTGATTAAAACAAATATTGGCAGCTTATCCAAAAGCGAACTGGAAAAATTAGTATTGAAAGCAGCCGGACTGAACAAGCAGTTTCACGATTTTCTGCTTGTTAACTATTTTGACAAAGAACATGGTGAAAAAGTTTTATTTGATGAAGCCAGGTCAGATTTACAGGTATTATACAGAAAAGGCTACAAAGGATTTTCGTACGAATTGCAGATGGCTAATATGCTGGCAGCCTGCAATAAGCGCATAGTTGAGTTTAGCAAAGTTTGCAAAAACAAATCCTTGGAAATGGATTTAATTCTCGAAGTTTTAGACATCCCTTTTTCTGGCTCATCCAATATTTTTACAACTTGTTTTACAAAACTAAATTATCAGGTTTATCTGCTTTTAAAAAAAGCAGTTTCTCTCTTAAAAACAAAGTTGCATGAAGATTATAGAGTTGAATATGAGGAAATCATAAATAAGCACCTCGAATTCATGCACAAGAATTCCTCACATTTGGATTATGTTTACGCTATGCCCAAAAGTGTTTAAACAATAAAGTATGTGCAGAGTATTTTTGTTTTTCTGCTGTTTTGGCTGACATTATAAATGATGAGTCAAAAATCTCATTGAAAAATGCGATTGGGGGAACTAAACTCAAAATTAAAAAAGCTATTTTCCTTTTTACTCTACCGGTTTAAAACCCTCCGGGATTAGCGAATCAGCCGGATTGTAGGGAAAAACATCCACAATAGTACTGACTGCCAGAGAAGAAACAACATAAGGAACCACTAAAAATGAAAGGCT
>CAYNOQ010000057.1:0-5596 GCA_964398855.1 uncultured Mariniphaga sp.
TAAAATAAAGGAGTAACAGGAAAAACCTGTACTCCTTTATTGTGATTTACATTATTGATTATTCATTGTGCTCATCAGTCTATGATTTCAACCTTGATGTCATCTAAGAAAATCCGATTTTTACCGGCTCCCACGCCAACGAGGTTATAATCCCATCCTAAGAACTTAATTTGCGTTTCAGCAGTTGCACCTGTGATTGTAAATGTGCGTGTTGCCTCAGGCTCGCTCCACATATTGATACAGTAATCGGTGTGGGTAGCATCATCAGACGGATACGCGGGCCAGTTGTCAATGATAAATTGCTCCTGGCTGACAGTTCCCGGTCCAATGACACTAACGGCGAGAATATTGTCATCCATTGTGCCTGCCTTGGTTTTGTACGGAATTGCCTTGAAAGTTACCTTAACGTTTTGTGTTCCCGTAATACCCGTCAGAGGTGGTGAAATCAGGTCGCCGCCATAGGCAGTTTTGCCGAGTTTCACAAATCCCACGCGGGAATACATCAGCGGTGTGTTGCCACTTCCGTCAACCGTATTGACAGAACTGCTCCATCCCCGGTCTTTCTCTTCCTGTGTCCACTGATCGTAGCGTTTTTCGCCGGTTGTGGTATAGAAAACAGGATTGCCATAGTTCAGCCAGTTGAAATCCTCTTCGAGAATAACTGATCCCGGAGATTGTGTAACTTCAATCTGAGTTAATAATTCGGGGAAATCCGGTGATGAAAAGCTGAGCGTGAACGACCGTTTTGAACCGGTGTTTGTGAGAGCAGTAAGCTTCACCTGTGTTGAGGTTTTGCTGTGTGCTGTCAGCCAGTTGACATCGCCAACCGAATAGTCCCAGCTGACGTTGGAATTGACATCAATGGTAACTTCGCCACCTGCCGATGGAATTGTTACTCCTTCTTCCGCCTTGTCAACAATGATGTAAGGAACATTTCCTTCCTGCTCAATCCGGAACAATACCGGTTGTTCTTTCCCGTCAACAACAAAAGCAAAGGATGCCGTTCTTACGTCAAAAGAGGCATTCTCTTCAACGGTGAATTTGAAAATTCCATCATCTTCTCCTTCATCCGGGAAAATTTTCACCCAGTCAGTTTCCTGCTGCGGAACAATTTGCCAGGGACGGTTTGAGCGCACCACATAGCTTTGCGTGATGCCATTTGCCGGAGATGATAATCCGGTGGGGCTGCCTTCAATATTAAAATAAGGCTCGCCAACCGGTTCATCGTCTTTGCATGAATTTATGATCAGAGCAAATGCAAAAACCAGCAAAAGCGATGTTATGAAAGCACTTTTTTGCTTAAAAATATTTATAGCATTCATCTTTTTCAATTTTAAAATAGTTTTTTATTATTTTCCTATAGCCTGTCTGCTCCACCATACCGGTAGTTTCATGTCGTTTTGCCCGCCCATTTCCTTCAATGCATCGGCTGCATTGGCAGAGTTGGTTGAAACCGTGGACGGAGGATAGCCAAAACGGGTAGGTAAAATTTTGTCATTATAAGTTTTGGTTCCCTCCCCAATTGTCAATACGGGATATCCGGTTCTGCGGAATTCGTGATAAGCTTCCATGCCAACCCAGAAAAGCGCAAGGAATTTCTGATTTCCAAGAAATTCTTCCTTATTGGGTGCCAAATCCCATGAACCGAGCGGCGAAGCAAGGTAAGTGTCAACTTCCGCACTTGTGATTGAGGTGGGAGTTTCTGAATATGCCCCTTGTTCCGACCATTTTTCCATAGAAGCTTTCACCCCTTTTTCATAGTAGCTTTTAGCAGCTGCTTCACCTCCGCTGATAAGTCCTTTCAGTGCGGCTTCTGCAAAAATAAATTGAGTTTCGGCATAATCCATATAGGTAGCCGGTGCATCTTTTCTGCAGAATACTTTGAAGTTCAGCCATGAAGTACCCGGATCAACCAGGCTCCTTTGCTCTTCGGTGCAGCCGGAAACGGTTCCTTTCCAGACATTATTCGGGTTGACGGAAGCAACTGTATTTTTCTTGCCAATAATCGGTAAGCGCGGGTCTTCGTATATCTGCTCGCCGTTGATATTTGTCTGAACTGTCATTTTAATGAGCTGTTCCGTGAGTTTTCTGCCGCTTGAAGTGAATTCACTTTCGGTGGTAGTCCCAAAGTTGCTGATATAGGGGTCAATGCCGGTGAATTTAACTGTTGCGTTATCACTGTTTGAGGCGAATATGGGATATTTTGAAGCATTGTTCAAAATTTCATTCATTTTAGCGCCCGAGTTCATCTCCTGGCGTCCGCTGACTCTGTTCAGCAACCGGAGATATAGTGAGTTGTTAAATTTCCTCCAGGCAGCCATGTTCCCTCCGTACATGCCATCCATCGAAGCATTCAGGAAGACCGGATTTGTTGCATAAAGATCATTTGCTTCTTCAAGCGCCTGAAACATAAACTGATATACCTCTTTTTGCGTATTAAATTTTGGTGTCAGTGTTCCGCCCACTTTTCTGCCGGTGAAAGCCTCTTCGTAGGGAACACTTCCAAACATATCGGTCATGTTTGAGAAAAACAGCACTTTAAATGTAAGGGCAATTGCCTCAAGCGCTACATTGTCCTGCTCCTGAGCCAGCTCATACATGTGGTCAACATTTTTCCCATAGTTGGAATAGAAATTCCAAAATCCGCCCCAGTCCCTGTTCTCTTCAAGGAAGTACATGTGTTCGCGGCGCGTAACGCCTCCGGTGTGTGCAGTGAACTGAATCAGCTCATTGTTGTAATACCAGGTACGGTTCAGCCACTGATTTGCCGAATTGTAAAGGATTGGCTCAAACATGTTGGAAGCCTGAACCATCCCCACTAATGTTCTGTTGGGGTTGGTATTGATTTCTTCGAAATTGTTTGTGCAGGAATGGAAAATTCCAAAAAGCAATCCTGTCAATATAATTATTCTTAATTTTTTCATTTCGATAACTATTATAATTAAAATGATAATTTCAAATTAAGTCCGAATGTTCTTGTCATGGGGAAAGAACCGACTTCAATGCCGTTAAATACGTTGGCTCCCTGTAACATACCGCTTTCAGGGTCGAACAGTGGCCAGTTATCCCAGCTGAAAATGTTTGTGGCGAAAACTGCAACGTTGGCACCTTGCAGGAAACCAATCCGTGAACACAGTTGTTTGGGAATCTCATAGTCTAAACGGGCTTCTCTGAATTTGAGGAAAGAGGTGTCAAATGTGTGTGCTTCTCCGTTGTAGCGGTCGAGAACACGTGCCTGATAATAGGTGTAGATATTTGAAGTTACCGTGTTGTTCGGCTGGTAAACTACTGTGCCGTCATCATTGGTGGAAACGATGTTTACACCTTCAGCAACAATTCCGTCATATCTGCCCGGCAGTGAGTTTTTCAGTTTACCCTGATAGGATAAAATTCCGTGTGAAACCGAGAACCGGTTGCCCCCCCACTGATAGTTGAAAGCCATGTTCAGGGTGAAGTTTTTATAGCGGAATGAAGTGTTCAGACCACCGCGCCAGTCGGGATTCACTTTTCCGAGGAAATTATCGGCAGTTGAAGTTAAGGTGGGTAAGCCGTCAGCACCAATCAGCACCTGTCCAGAGCAATCCACTTTATTGCCGTCTTCATCCAGATAGTATGAACCCTCGGGAGCTTTCTGCAAAGCAAAACCGTAGAGGTTATACATCTCTTCGCCAACGTAGGAATAGACATGCAGACGACCGCCGATGGTTGTTCCCATGTCGGTTTCCAGTGGTTGAGTCGGATCCCATTCATCCTGAAGACTGATTAGCCTGTTGATGTTTTTTGACCAGTTTACGTTGAGGTTCCATGTGAAATCACGGGTTTTTACCGGTGTTGCATTCACGGCAATTTCAATACCCTTGTTGTTGATTTCACCTGCATTGATTTTCATGCTGGAAGCGCCAACAATCGGATCAACATCTACCGAAACAATCTGGTTGGTTGTGGATGAGTTGTAAAGTGCCATGTCAAATCCAAGCCTGTTTTTCAGGAATTTAGCTTCAAGTCCCAGCTCCCAGCTTTCCACATTTTCGGGTTTGATGTTCGGATTGAGAATCGTTCCCGGCAGAGAGTAACCTCCGCTGATTGCTGCCTGAGAATATACCTGGTCAAGAGAGTACGGACTGGTGTCGTTACCCACATTAGCCCACGATAGCCTGAGCTTTGTGAAAGTTACGGCAGGCAGGTTATTTCGGAAATCAAAAAGTTCATTTACCAAAATACTTCCGGCAACTGACGGATAGAAATATGACCAGTATCCTCTGGAAAGTGTACTTGACCAGTCATTACGTCCCGTAATATCAAGGAAATAGATGTCATCCCAGCTCAATGACAGGAAGCCGTATAAGCTGTTAATCATTTTTTTGCTGCGATAGGTGGCAGGAGTGGGGTTAATTCCCGAGGGCACGTTGGATGTGTGATATACTCCCGGAATATCCAGTTCGTTGAGCTGAACCGTATTCCGTTTATATTCGGTTACCATGTTGTTTCCGCCAAATGCTCCCGTAAAGCCAAAACGATCGTCAACCCAGTTGTTTTTGTATTGAAACAGGAAATCGGTATTTGCTTCATAGTTGATTAACAACTGTTCTCTGTAAAATCCGTTTTCCCATCCTGAAGTTAGCTTGGGTTTACGCTGGGTGCGGAATTCATCGCTTAAATCAACCCCCGATTTTATGTTGAAGGTGAGATTTGGCGCTAAATCAACTGCGAAGCCGGCAGTACCGAAAACACGGTCTTTCTCCATGGTATTCAGCTCTTCATACAGAATACGGTATGGATTATAGGAACCTGTTCCGGCAAACACCAGACTGTTCCCGTTCTGTGAAATATTTGAATTTCTGTTGACTTCATTGAATCTTCCGCTGAAATACTCAGTTTTCCAGTCGTTCATGGAGTTGGAGTTATATCCCCACATCAGGTTGTACATTACTGTAGTCTGGTGATAACCTGCCATCGGCATGTTGTCGCTGTTGCTGCGGTAGTAGTTGATTTTTGAATTGAATTTTATCCATTTGTTTACGGGAGTTTCAAACGAAAAGGAGTAAGATTGCTTGTCAAAGCCCGTATTGGGTAAAATCCATTCATTTCTGGAGTCGGTAACTGAAAAGCGGACATTGGTTCCTTCGCCGTTGCTTCCGCTGATTGATACCGTATTGTTATAGGTGATTCCCTGCTGGAAAATTCCAGTGAACCAGTCATCCTGATAAACAAAAGGCGTTTTTTCGATAACTCCTGTTTCCCAGTCTTTTCCTGCATACTGATAGCGCAGCTTGTTTTCGTCAAATTTTTCACCCCAGGCGTAGCGGGAGATGTTTCGCGGCGGATTAACCGGTAAGCCGGTTTCAGCTTCAGACAATGTCCAGAAGTTATATTCTCTCTGTCCCATGTCGGAACCTGAGCCGTACTCAGTCTGAAAATCGGGCCAGTAGCCGGCATTTTCTGTTACAATTGAAGAATTCACGGTAACGCCGATTCCTTTGTCTTTTCTTCCGGATTTGGTTGTAATAACAATTGCACCATTGGCAGCACGCGAGCCGTAAAGAGCTGTTGCTGCCGGTCCTTTCAGTACGGATACCGATTCAATATCCTCAGGATT
>CAYNOQ010000057.1:5696-16741 GCA_964398855.1 uncultured Mariniphaga sp.
GTCAGCTCTTCGCTTTCTACTTTACTCACCGCATAACCGAGTGATTTTTGTTCACGGCTCAAGCCTAATGCAGTAACTACAACTCCCTCAAGTTCAATGGATTCTTCCTGAAGGGTTACATTTATGATTGTTCTGTTGCCAACTGCAACTTCTTGAGTTTGGAAACCCAGAAACTGAACAACCAATATGGGATCACTCCCGGTAACTCTTAAGCTGTAAGCACCATCCGGATTTGTGACAGTGCCCGCTGTGGTTCCTTTTTGCATAACAGTGGCGCCCACGACCGGAGTCTGTCCGTCCTGTTCGAAAACTGTTCCTTTAATCTCAATGCCTTGCGCTTTGGCAGAAATGTTGACAAACAACATCAGCATTGAAAAAAGGAGAACTCTAAAAAACAATTTTAAACTCATAAAAAATTAAATTAGTTAATAATAAGCATTATTATCTCATAGAATAGGTGAACGGTTTTGGCCGTTCCATAACTTCAGTATAAACATTCCCGAAACGATCGGTTACTTTAATGTCAAGGGTTGAAGTTGCGCTTGCAGCTTTCACCTTAAACATGTGCGATGAAGTCCGGGTAACAAAAGAGCTTGTCGGCGTGCTGCCAACATTGAGCCTGAGCGCTTCATAGGAGATGATGTGCAACGGGTCCTTTACATTTACCCGGCTCACATTCAGATTGTTTCCGTTCTCTTTTACTTCAATATCCCATTTGTCGTCATAACCCCAAATGTTTAGCAGCACTTCATTTAAGTTGTTGATGCTTGCATATTCATCCGAATAGGCAGCCATGGACTCTTCGTCAGATTTTGGGGCGTGCTCTGCAGCAGTAATGTGAACGGTGTTCAGGTCATAAGCCCTGAACTGGTAGTTTCGTTTGTAACCGATACTTTTATAATACCATTCAATGTCGTTTCCGTTGATTTCCCAAACGCCATAACCGCCCGGACTGCCGTCTCTGCAAATGTGATTTCCGGCATATCCGCTTCTTCCTGTCCACCACCAGGTGGCACAAACCGCGGCAGTATTGTGCTCGATTAACGACGGATTCGGCTCTATCGTGTAATTGATGTGTGTGTGCCCCGATAAAACGCGAACGTTAGTGAAACCATCAAGCGCTGATACAAAGGCGCTTCCGTTTGCTAAAGCATATTTAATCTGATATTCACCGGAGCTGTTGACTGCCGGATTTGAGTAGAGCGGGGCATGCATACCAATTACAATTGGCGTATTTTTATCCCTGATGGTTGCCAGATCTTTTCTTAGCCAGTCCATCTGACTGTTGACGACCAGCGTATTGTAGTTACGGCTGCCTACCTTTCCCTGTGCGCCTCCTGTGTTGATGTACTCGGTATTGTCTAACACAATGTAGTGCACTTCACCCAGATTAAAAGAGTAATAACTGGGTCCAACGATAGATTTGTAGGGTTGCTCGGCTGCCCAGTCACCCACAACATAGGGATCGTTGTCGTGATTTCCCATCATATTGAAAACCGGACAGTCAATTTTATACATTTGGACAAGATATTCAGGAAGGGCAAATTTGTTGTCGTACCAATACAAATCCCAGCTCAAATCGCCTAAGGTCAGCCCGTAAACTTTGGTTCCCTTTGCTTTATATTCGGCTATAGTTTCATTTACATCAGCAAGAAAACCGTTGGTGAACTGCTCCAGATCATTATTCCGGTTTGCCAGATGCCAGTCAGCCATACCGATAACCACATGATTTGTATTATCTGTTTCAATCAGTGAGAAATCTTTCTGCTCAACCGTGTTGCCGGCAGAAAGCCGTTTGAAAAATTGCGGCATATTCTCCACATAGGGCACTTCATAATTCCCGGGGATGGATATAAAAACGTAACCGTTTCTTTTTTCTGAAGCGAGATAATAGATACCGTTCTCATCGGTTTGGGTCACTTCAAACCCATCGGAAACCACAACACCGGGAATTCCTTTCCCGTTTGAATAGACAATTCCTTTTACGGTCATTCCCGGAATGTCGGGAATGGCGCTGTCCACAATAATATTCAGCATGAGCGTTCCCAACTTGAGGCTTTGCCCGTCTCTGATAACGGAAAGCTCGTATCTGCCGGTAGAAATATCCGGCGGGAGAGTGAACGCAGCTGTCTGATCAGTAACAGAAGTAATATTTAAAGTATATTTCTTTGACTCATCACTGACTGATGTAAATTGTATCTGATCGCCGGTTTTAAAACCTTTGCCATTGATTGTTATCTCTCCGCTTTGTACGCTTTCAAGAGTTGAAGGAATAGAAACTCCGGTGATGTTAATTCTGTTATTCTCCTTTTCTGGAATATCTCCCTTATCACAGCTCTGAAGAATGAATAAGCCTGCAAAAACTATAAAAAGAGCCGAAATACTTATTGTTCTTTTTAAGCTGAGCAAAGCTTCTTTTTTCCTTATTTTCATAAATATTCAGATATTTTTTGAGTTAAATAAAAAACAAATCAAACTAAAAACAGGTTTTTGACTTGATTGAAAAAGTGCAATTTTATTTGAATTTCACTTTTTGGGATTTGCCCTGTTTTCCTGAATTTTCCATTTTCCGGTGTGAAAATCAACATTTGGGTCGGTAACATCGTCGCAATGTAGAATCACGGCGCCTTCCTTTTCCCAATAGGATTTTACGGTGTGCCCGTTCATCGGACCGTCCTCTTCGCCCCTGACGGTTACGTCATCCGGATTTACAATTATTTTCAATCCGAAAGATTCATTAATCATATCCATATCGCCGCGGCTGTTTCCGCCAACAATCAGTGGACGGGTTTTAATAAAGGTTTCAATCGTGTGTGCTTTCCCGTCATCCTGCGGAATGGGAGGGATAATTTCTCCGGTTGTTACACCATCTTTCACCACGCTTTTCACGCCTATTATCTGGTTTTCCGGCAGTCCAAGCTCTTCGGCAACAAACTTCTGGTAGAGAAATTCCGGTGAAGCCGATAAAATCCACACTTCAAAACCATATTCCTTCAGATTGGCAATAAATTCCTTCATTTCGGGATAGAACTTGCCCTTGTAGGATTTTACATAGCAATCGTACCCGATTTTTTCGATTTCTTCGGGAGAGAGACCTGCAAGGAAGTGTATCCTGTCTTCCACATAGGCTTTGCCCACATTGTCGCCGTTTTTCACCATGCGGTCAAGGATGGCGAGTTTCTCTTTTGCTTCCTTGTCGTTTCTATTTTTCAGCACTTCATCAGCATACTGATAGAGTGCTTCGTCGGCAAGATAGTGCGGAACCTGCCCGAAGGTTGTGCCATCGCAATCAAAAACTGCCGCTTTGCGGATATTCATTGTGATGGTAGTATTCAGAAAACTTTCTAATCTTTCATTAATTTCCGGCGACCATCCCTTTATGTACCGGTAGGTTTGCGCCTGCAATCCAAGCGTTGTGCAGGCAGCAAACAGAATAAGAAACAGTGTTTTTTTCATTTTTATATATTATTCAGCTAATCTTCTTTTTTCAACATTCCATGTCAGTCCGCTAAACAATATAGCGATGAGAGATGCCACAAGCATCATTATAAATGCAGCATCCCAGCCCATGTGGTCAACAATAAAACCGATGGCGATATTGGCTCCCAAAGCTCCGCCTAAATAACCGAACAGACCGGTCAGTCCGGCAGCTGTTCCGGCTGCTTTCTTGGGAACAAGGTCAAGTGCCTGAACACCGATGAGCATTACCGGTCCGTAAATCAGGAATCCGATGGCAATCAGCGCGATGTTATCGATCAAGACATGTCCCGGAGGATTTTTCCAGTAAACAATGATTGCAACAATTACCAACACCATATATATAATGGTTGCCGGCGCTCTTCTGCCCTTAAATAATTTGTCCGAAATCCATCCGCAGAGCAAGGTGCCGGGTATTCCTGCATATTCATAAGCAAAATATGCCCATCCCGATTCCGAAAGGGAGAAATTCTTGGTCTCCTGAAGGTAAGTGGGCGCCCAGTCGAGAATTCCATATCGCACCAAATAGATCATAACATTGGCTATGGCAATCAGCCACAGGAATTTATTTCTGAAAACATATTTGAAAAAGATCTCCTTGGTGGTGAACTCCTCTTCATGGCTCTCGTCATAATCCTTGGGATAATCATTTCTGTATTTTTCAATATTCGGCAATCCGCACGATTGCGGCGTATCGCGAATCAGCAGATAAGCTATGAAAGCAACAACAATGGCAAGCATTGCCGGGAAATAGAGCTTACTCTGCCAGTCGCCAAAAATGGCAACACCCAGAACTGCCAACGGACCAATCAGACCACCGCCAATGTTGTGTGCAACATTCCAAATTGACATTTTTGTGCCCCTTTCATTGGTGGAAAACCAATGCACCATCACGCGCCCGGAAGGCGGCCAGCCCATGCCCTGAAACCATCCGTTGATGAACATGATCACAAACATGATGGTAACCGATGATGTCAGAACGGGGAAAACGCCCATGCTGAGTATGGTTACCCCCGAAAGCAGTAACCCCAGACTCAGGAACACCCGCGCATTACTGCGGTCGGAAATTCCTGCCATGAGAAATTTGCTCAGTCCGTAAGAAATTGAGATTGCGGAGAAAATAATTCCGAGCGCTCCGCGCGAATACCCTTGCTCAATGAGGTCGGGCATCACTAACGAAAAGTTTTTTCGAACCAGATAGTAACCGGCGTAGCCGATAAAAATACCTAAAAACACCTGAAGACGAAGCCGTTTGTAGGTAGGATCAATTTTCTCCTCCGGCAGCATCGGCTTATGAGGTGCAGCTTTTAAAATTCCAATCATTTTATTTTTTTTAGTTGACCATTATATAATAAGGCCACAAGAATATGAATAAATTTTGACTTGTTTATGATAAGAAGTAACCCTTAGCTATTTCAGTATATTCACGCACCTGCTCATCTTCCCAGGCTTTGTCCTTCCCTAACTCTTTTGCAAGAATTCCGGCAACTTTCGGCGCCATTTCAATGGAAGCGCGTGCATCCATATATAATGCCCTCACCCTGCGGGCGAGCACATCATCAATTGTTCTTGCCATCTCTTCCCGAACTGCCCAGACTACTTCGGCAACGGTGAAATCAAGTTTTCCGTTCAGCTTTTCAGCATATTCCGGATTCTCTTTTTGCATTTTCAGAATTTTATCCTGATCACTTCCATACACATACAGGTGATTGTCCATATCGGGATTTTCCATATAACCGTGAATCTTCAAAGTCCTGGTTTTGCAGGGTTTGAAGGGCAGGTTATTTGTTTTGATGCCCAAGTCGATTGTCTCTTCCGCCATAATGCGGTAGGTTGTCCATTTTCCGCCGGTGATTGTAATCAGTCCGGAGTCGGCTGCTAACAGTTTGTGGCTGCGCGAAATCTCTTTGGTCTTCATCTCATCGGACTCTTTTCTTGGAGCAGCAAGCGGTCTGAGCCCGGCAAAAACGCTCAGTACATCTTTCCTCTGGGGTTTCTTAACCAGAAACCTGCCGGCAGTTTCCAAAATGAAATCGACTTCTTCTTCTAACGGGAGTGGTTCGAGCACAAATTCTTTAACCGGCGTGTCTGTAGTTCCGAGAATGACGCGGTTGTGCCACGGTACGCCAAACATCACCCTGCCGTCACTGGTTTTTGGAACCATAATGGCATCGTCGCCGCCTAAAAATGATTTATCCACCACAAGGTGCACTCCCTGGCTTGGGCGCACAAGCGGATGTACATCCGGCGTATCCATTTTGATGATTTCGTCCACAAAAATACCGGTGGCATTGATGGTGCATTTTCCTTCCAGATTGAAACTTCCGCCATCGAGCGTGTCTTCAACCACAACTCCGGTGATTTTTCCTTCGTTGTTTTTTAGCAACTGTGTAACTTTTGCATGATTTACAACTGTTGCACCATGTTCAACTGCTGTTTGCGCCATGTTGATTGCCAGCCTTGAATCATCGAATTGCCCATCCTGATAGGATACCCCGCCGCGGAGGTTTTTCTGTTCAATCTGGGGAATGTATTTAACTACCGATTTCTTGCTTAACGGAAGTGAACGGCTGAGGCTCATGCGTCCCGCAAGCAAATCATACACTGTCAAACCAATCGTGTAAAAAGGCTTTTCCCACCACTGGTAGTTACCGATTATAAAGCGTTGATTTTTCACCAGATGGGGTGCATTCCGGCGAAGATAGCCCCGCTCGCGAAGCGCTTCCCTCACCAGCTTTACGTCCCCTTTTTGCAGGTAACGCACTCCGCCGTGAACAAGTTTTGTACTCCGGCTGGAGGTTGCCTTGGTGAAATCAACCTGCTCAAGCAGCACTGTTTTATAACCGCGGCTGGCAGCATCAACCGCAATCCCAAGACCGGTGGCGCCACCACCAATTACTATAAAATCCCACTTCTCTTTTGAGTTTTTTAACTGACTTATGCTCTCTTCTCTTTTCATAATTGGAAATTTTTGTACAATTATAAAGAAATTAGTAGCTAATTCAAAATATAATCGAAAGAAAATTAAGCATATCGAAAGATAAAAGATGGCTTTCAGAACATAACAAAGCTTCTATCTTTCAGTTGACTGTTTTTGAGCTTTCGTTTCTGTTTTTGGAAAGAAAGTGCGGTTGAGAAAAAAATTGCAGACATATCCGGGAAATAATTATTTAGTTTTGATTTTTAACAACTTAGGCAATGTGAAAGAAATTCCGGATATTTTATGAAACAGCTTTTTTCATTTTACGGAATTTTATACGGAACCCCTGTGGGTCTTTTTTGGTTAATTGTCCTCTTTATTGATTGCTTAACTGAGCATTAAGAAGGTTCACCTGTTTTTTTACACTATTATTCCTGTTTCAGCCTTTCGAGAATTTCATCAATTCTGATCTTTTCCTTGCTCAGAAGTACAAGCTGTATTTTCTCTTTTTTCAATAATTCGTTGACTTTTGGCCCAACTTCACCGGTGATTATGGTTGAAACACCTTTCTTTTTCAGCAGTTCGACGAGGCGTATGCCGCTGTTTTCACTGTCTATATAGGGGTTTTTAAAAATAGTGAACTCATCTGATGATGCCTGATAAATCACAACATACTCACATTTTCCGAAACGCAGGTCAAGCAACGATTTATCTGTTTTCCCCTTTGAGGGAATTGCAAATACTTTATTCATGATAATTATTTATTGGTAACTTAATTATAACAAACATAAATGCGAAAGTATCATTTTAATTTCAAATTCACCAGTTTGAATCATCAGCTTAGTTTTTCTCACAAGATATTGAATGTCTGTTTTCTTTTGATTGTAATTTCCGGCTAATAATACAAAAATATTCTTGTTAAGCGAATGTTGATACCCGTTGCCGGCAATATTTTTTAAAAGAGCGATGTGTCAAAAACGATATTTTTGAGCTATATTTGCGCACAGATTTTTAAAAATAATGAGAAAATTTCTTTTGGTAACAGCAGCGCTTTTATCATGCGGGATAGTAACTGCACAGGTTTCCTATTCATCCTGGCTCAACGGTCAGGAAGACTCATTACAGGTTAAAAATCTTTCGATTCCCATTCTTGCAAATCTGGATGTCAGCCAAAATGCAGCGCTTGAACAAATGTTGCTGTGGCACATCAGTAACAATAAAAAGCGGGACGGCATGGATGGGTTTCGTGTTGAAATATTTTTCAGTTCAGCGCTCAATGCCAGAAATGAAGCGCTCAAACAAAAAAAAGATTTCCTTTTCAAATATCCTGACTGCCCTGTACACATCAAATTTACAGCGCCAAATTTCAGAGTCAGGGTGGGAGATTTCAGAACAAAAAATGAAGCGCTGAAGCTTCACAAACAAATTGAAAAAGATTATCCGGGAGCATTCATTGTGCCGGATATTATTGAATTTCCTTTGCTGAAACCCAAAAAAGATGAGTGATCAAATTAAGCATGAATGCGGCATAGCCCTGATTCGCTTACTGAAGCCGTTGTCCTATTATCAGGAAAAATACGGCACGTGGAAATATGGTTTGGACAAACTGTATCTGATGATGCAAAAACAGCACAACCGCGGGCAGGATGGCGCCGGGATGGTATGTGTAAAAGGAGAATTGTCTCCGGGTAGTTCTTATATTAATCGCTACAGGTCAATCGATCAGAATCCCATTTTCGATATTTTCAATAAGGTGAGCAAATCGCTGAAAAAAGCCAAAAACAAGGGGATTGATATTGAAGACTGCAATTGGGCTTATGAGCATTTTCCATACGCCGGCAATCTTTATCTGGGGCATCTTCGCCATGCAACTTTTGGAAAAAACACCATTGAGTTTGTGCATCCGGTAATGAGGCTCAACAACTGGAAATCGAGAAATCTGGTGCTTGCCGGAAACTTTACAATCACCAATACCCGCGAAATGTTTCAGGTTTTGATTGAGTTGGGGCAGCATCCTAAAGCATATACCGACACGGTAACTGCTCTGGAAAAAGTGGGACATTTTCTGGATGAGGAGAACCAGTTTCTTTTCCGGAAATATAAAAATGAAGGCTACAAAAACAAAGATATTTCTCCGCTGATTGAGGAAAACCTCAATGTTCAGAATATTCTGGAACGCGCAACCAAAGACTGGGATGGCGGCTATGTTATGGCAGGTCTTATCGGGCACGGTGACGCTTTTGTTGTGCGCGATCCGTGGGGAATTCGTCCTGCCCACTACTATTATGACGATGAAATTGTGGTGGTGGCTTCCGAAAGACCGGTTATTCAAACAGTAATGAATGTGAGCTGGGATCAGGTTCAGGAAGTTGAACCGGGAGAAGCGCTGATCATTAAAAAGGGTGGGGAGGTTGTCCGGCAGATGATACGGGTGCCGCAAACCCGGAGCTCATGCTCTTTTGAAAGAATCTATTTTTCAAGGGGCAGCGACAGAAGTATCTATCAGGAACGCAAGGAGCTTGGACGGCTGCTCAGTCCCAAAATACTTCAGACTGTAAATTATGATTTGGAAAATACGGTGTTTTCCTATATCCCCAACACTGCCGAAACCGCTTTTTACGGAATGATGGAGGGCGTCAGAAGTTATCTGACTGAATGGAAAGTTGAGCAGATGACGAAAAATAACGGCAACATGAACGCTGATGAATTGAAGGCGTTGCTTTCTTTGGAACCAAGAATTGAGATGATTGCCATAAAAGACGTCAAACTTCGCACTTTCATTGCAAGCGATGCCAGCCGTGAGGATATGGTGGCACACGTTTATGATGTTACCTATGGCGTGGTGAAAAGAAATGTGGATACATTAGTTGTAATTGACGACTCCATCGTGAGAGGAACTACGCTGAAAACCAGTATTTTGAGAATTTTAGACAGGCTGAGTCCCAAAAAGATCATCGTAGTTTCCTCTGCGCCGCAAATTCGCTATCCCGATTGCTACGGCATTGATATGGCTTATCTTGACAAGCTTGTTGCATTCAATGCAGCCATTGCCCTTTTGAAAGAGCAGGGAAAAGAGCGCATCATCAATGGTGTTTACCGCAAATGCAAAGAGCAGGAAAACCTTCCGAAGGAAGAGATTCTGAATTATGTCCGTGAGATATACCAGCCTTTCACTGCACAGCAGATTTCGGCAAAAATTGCCGAATTGCTGAAACCTGATGATTGCAGGGCTGAAGTGGAAATAGTTTATCAATCTATCGAAAATTTGCATAAAGCATGTCCCAATGACACCGGCGACTGGTATTTTACCGGAAATTATCCCACTTCCGGCGGAAACCGGGTGACCAACTCCGCTTTTATCAACTTCATGGAAGGCAGGGATGAACGCGCATACTGATAATTGTTAATGAAATGTAAAACAATTTTTAATATGCTCTGTTTTAGTAAGCAGCCTCTGAAAACGGAAGGTCAATTTGTCATGGCGTATTACTATTTTCCTTAAAAGGAAAAATTTTTTCTTCCGTTTATTCAGAGGTTTTTTTGCATTTGCTGACGCTGTCAGGTCTCAGAAACAAATATGTAAATAAGTAAATTCGCACGCTGGCGCGGTTTTGCAAACCGTGCCTTGCTTTACAAAAGCAAAAATTAATGCAGAGGGCACAAACTGTTATTTTTGTATAGTTTTATGACAATGAACAAAAGATAAGAAATAGCAAATTTTTACCCTGTTGAGCAAAGTATAAATTATAAAACCTGTGTCGCCTCAGCGGTATTTGTGCCAACGGAAAAATATGCAAGATTGGTTGGCGCAAGTTACTTGTTTAATATTGGCGCAATAAGTTGTAAATTAGAGGCGTATAAAAAGAAGTTGTAGGCAAGCCAAACGAACAGAGACAGATGGAGACTATAAAAAGAATCTATTTTCATTTTTTTAAACGCACGGGAAAATAATTTTTGCCAGTCACACATTTAGCACATTGGGTTTTTCCCACCGCACAAATCCACCGCTAAAAACAAAAGAGCTAAATTTTTCCGACACACAATTAAAAATATCTGATTAAAAATTAGGTTATTCAAATTCCTTATTTAATTTTGTCAATGACTGACAAGTTTCAAACCACAAGGCAATGAGCGCAACATTTGGAGAATACATCAGAAAATTAAGAAACAATAGAGGTCTAACTTTCACTGAACTTGCTGCAAAACTGAAACTTGATTCTGCAAATCTAAGTAAAATAGAGACTTGAAAGCGTGAGTTCGATGAAAAAGACTGGCAATACTAACAAAGGCATTCGACCTTGATATTGAAAAATTAAAAATCGAATATTTCACTGACCAATTTGCTAAGAAAATGTATATTTATGATTGCTCAACTGAAACCTTAATGGTCGCAGAAGGAAAAGTAAAATATTTAAGAAGCACTAATGTTCAACAAACAAAAATCAAATTTTAATTATGAAAAAGCCATTGACTTATATAAGTTTATTTAGTAGCGCTGGTGTAGGATGTTTTGGTTTTGAGGAAAATGGTTTTGAATGCATAGCAACTAACGAAATATTGACTAAAAGTCTTTAAATTCAAGTGTTTAATGAAAAATGTAAATATAACACAGGATATATTGATGGCGACATCACTTTAAGAACAATAA
>CAYNOQ010000058.1:0-13249 GCA_964398855.1 uncultured Mariniphaga sp.
ACATTAACCAGATTGCATTCTCCGGCGCCAATGAGTTTCTTGAAAAATATAAAGACGATGCCAACGCAATAATCGGTCATTTCGGACTTGGTTTCTACAGCTCGTTCATGGTTTCGGAAAAGGTTGAAATCATCACCAGATCCTATCAGAAAGAGGCAAAAGCAGTTAAATGGAGCTGCGACGGCACACCCGAATACAGCATCTCGGAAGTTGAGCGAGACGAAGTTGGAACCGACATCGTTATGCACATCAATAGCGATTCTGAAGAATTTCTGAATGAACAGACCATTTCGGATATTCTCAACAAATACTGTAAATTTCTTCCCGTTCCGGTGATTTTCGGAAAGAAAAAAGAGTGGAAAGAGGGCAAGGAGGTTGAAACTGACGAAGACAATCAGATTAATGACACGGCGCCGGCATGGACAAAAATGCCGGCTGACCTGAAAGATGAGGACTATCTCAATTTTTACCACCAACTCTACCCTATCGCCGACGAACCGCTGTTCAATATCCATCTCAATGTGGATTATCCGTTCAATCTCACCGGAATTCTCTATTTCCCTAAAATCAAAAATAATTTTGAAATTCAGAAAAACAAGATTCAGCTCTACAGCAATCAGGTTTTTGTGACCGATTCCGTGGAAGGCATCGTGCCCGAGTTTTTGACGCTGCTGCACGGGGTAATTGATTCGCCGGACATTCCGCTGAACGTTTCGCGCTCGTATCTGCAAAGCGATTCAAATGTGAAGAAAATCAGCAGCCACATTTCCAAAAAAGTGGCAGACCGGCTCACCGATATTTTTAAGGAAAACCGCACCGATTTTGAGAAAAAATGGGACGATCTCAAGATTTTTATTGAATACGGAATGCTTTCCGACGACAAATTTTATGACCGTGCCATGAAGTTTTTCCTTTTCAAAAACAACGAAGAAAAATATTTCACTTTTGAAGAGTATGAAAAACTGATTGAAAGCAATCAGACGGATAAAAACAACAATCTGATCTATTTATATACCACCAACAAAGAAGAGCAATATACATTTGTGGAAGACGCCCGCGGAAAAGGCTATGATGTGCTTATCCTTGACGATGTTCTGGCGCCGCATCTCATCAGCCGGTTTGAGCAGAAGCACACCGGGAAGCAGTTTGTGCGCGTTGACTCCGATGTTGTTGAAAATCTCATCAAAAAGGAAGATTCTGAAAAAGAAGACTTCTCCTGGGAGCAGAAACAGGAGCTTACTCCTGTTTTTCAGGCTGTTTGCCCCGAAAGCAGCAGCTACAATTTTTTAGTCACTTTTCAGAATTTAGGCGAAACCGGAAGCCCGATTGTAATCACAAGAAATGAATTTATGCGCCGCATGAAAGATATGAGCGCCATGCAGGGCGGCATGAACATGTACGGCGATTTTCCGGACAATCTCAATTTGGTTGTAAATTCTGCCCATCCATTGGTGAAAAAAGTGATGGACGCCAAAGATAAAAAATTAGAAAAACCACTTGAAAAATTTAATACCGGTATTACCGATACAAAAGCAGAAATCAGCGCTTTGGAAAACGAACAAAAAGATAAAAAAGAGGAAGAAATCGCTCAGGCAGATAAGGAAAAACTGGAAAAGCTGAATGATGAGCTGGCAAAACTGGAGGAATCAAAAAGAGAAAAACTCACCGATTTCGGCAGAAAAAACAAGCTGGCAAAACAACTTGTCGATCTGGCGCTGTTAGCTAACGGCATGTTAAAAGGCGCTGATTTAGATAGGTTTGTAAAACGAAGCGTGGAGCTGATTAAGTAGTATCTATGCATCAATTTTTCACATTTGCACAGAAATGAAAAATGAGACAAAATAATTTTAAAGCACTTCCGGCATCTGTAAGATTTTGTTCGTATATTTAGCAATTGATTAAATAAAAAACTGAGATATGAAAAAGATAACCACGTTATTATCAGTATTCTTACTTATTTTCTCCATTTCATTTGCACAACAGCAGGAACGCCCCGGAGAACAGCCGCCGCCTGAAACCGGCGAATCATTCAAACTTGGCATGGCAGGCTACACTTTTGTCCGTTTTGATTTAGATAAAACGCTTGAAACTTTAGTGAAATCCGATGTGCACTATCTCTGCATCAAGGATTTTCATCTGCCGCTCAACAGTGATGCAGAGCAAATTGCATCATTCCATGCAAAACTAAAAGAAAAAGGCGTTACCGGCTATGCAGTCGGTCCGATTTACATGAAAACCGAAGAAGAAGCCGACCGCGCCTTTGAATATGCCAAACGGGTTGGTGTTAAGCTGATTGTAGGTGTTCCCACTTATGAGCTGCTGCCCTATGTTGACAAAAAAGTGAAGGAGTACGGTTTTCATTACGCCATTCATCTGCATGGTCCGGATATTGAGCTTTTTCCCGATGCCGACGATGTTTGGGAAAGTGTAAAAAATCTTGATCCGCGGATTGGAATGTGTCTGGACATCGGTCACGACACCCGGAACGGAAAAGACCCGGTTGCCGACCTGAAAAAGTATCACAGCCGCGTATTTGATATTCATATCAAGGATGTTACGGGAGATACCAAAGCAGGATATTCGGTGGAAATAGGACGCGGAATCATCGATTTTCCGGCGTTTGTGAATGCCCTCCGCGAAGTGAACTACACCGGAGTTTGTAGTCTGGAACATGAAAAAAACATGGACAACCCGTTCATGGGAATTGCAGAATCCATCGGATATTTCAGGGGCGTTATTGCAGCCACAAAATAGAATCTGATTCTACTTTGGACAGTTATCAGCAACTTGACCAGAGCGGTATACACAATGGAACAGAAAATAATATGAGAGAATTAACTTGGAAAAATGCGATTATAAAAATACTTGAAGAAGAGGAAAAAGCATTACACTATACTGAAATCGCTGAACTAATAGCAGAACGAGGTTATAGAGAAAATTTTGGAGCTACTCCACAAGATACCGTTAGTGCACAATTAACAACTGACATAAATAAAAAAGGTGAAAAATCTCTTTTTGCAAAAGTTGATCGAGGTGTTTTTATTTTAAGGAAATTCTTAAATGAACAATCACAGAAGACCATTCAACAAAAAGAAGATGAAACGGAAAGCACTAAAGATACAAAAGAAGAAAGATTTAAGATTGTAAATTCGTTTGGTATATATTGGAGTAGAGATTTGGTGTATTGGGAAAATACTGTTCCAGATTTACTTTCTGTACAACAGAAAGGTGCGGAACAGACAAACTTTAAAGAACAAGTGGGAATTTATTTATTGCATGATAGTAGAGAAACCATTTACATCGGACAAGCAATTAAGAGAACTCTTGGAGTTAGACTTAGAGAACACACTATGGATAGACTTAGTGGCAGATGGGATAGATTTTCATGGTTTGGTTTTTATCCTGTCGGAGAACATGGAGAATTAATAACAGATATAAAGTTTGACGACATAACCATTGAAAAGCTCGGAGATTTATTAGAAGCCATTTTGATTGAAAGCATCGAACCACGACAAAATAGAAGACAAGGAAATTTATTCTATGGATTAGAATATCTACAACAAGAAGCTCCCGAATTAAAAGAAAGACAAATAAAACAAACTATGCAAGCAATGGTAGAAAGATTTAATAGATAAAATGCTGATAACAAACAGTTTTGCAAGAGAGCGGGTTATCTTTTCCGTTCAAGGATTTTTACTAAATTTGAAGTGTCGTCTTCGCTCGGAAGTTTTTGTATAAAAACCACTCCCTCGTAAAGCCGCCAAAACGTTGGAAATATTGTTAGAAATTTTGAAAGTTACCGAATCACATAACCTTATAAAAAACAATCGGAAGTATTGTCCTTATTAAACAGTACAAATTAATGTCAAAACAATTTTGAGTGCAAATACAACTCGAAAGTTTTTTACCATCCGTTAAATCAAGAGAAAATGAAATGAAACAATTCAGGGAAAACTCACATTTAGCTGTGTCTGAAACTCTGATGCGTTCCATATATTTTAAAAACTTAATAATTTATAAAGATGAAAACAAAAACAAAACTATTAGTCGTTGCACTCAGCGTTGCAATGATTTTTTCAGGATGTAATACATCCAAAACCCTGCGTGGCGGCGCCATTGGCGCTGGTGCGGGAGCTGCACTTGGCGGACTGATTGGCAGCCGTTCACAAAACACTGCCACAGGCGCCGTGATTGGCGCTGCCGTGGGTGGAACTGCCGGTGCACTCATCGGCAAATACATGGACAAGCAAGCCGAAGAGTTAGAGCAGGAGTTGGAAAACGCCAAGGTTGAGCGTGTGGGCGAAGGCATCCAGATTACCATGGATTCGGGTATTCTCTTTGGATTTGACTCTTACGCCCTGCTGCCGGAAGCCAAAACCGAACTGGAATCAATGGCTAAGGTGCTGATCAACTATCCGGACACCAAAATTCAGGTGGACGGGCACACCGACGGCGTTGGTGCGGACAAGTACAATCAGAAACTGTCTGAGCAAAGAGCAAAATCCGTTTCTGACTATCTGAACAGCTTTGGCATTGAAAAAGACCGCATCACGGAAGCCGGTTTTGGAAAATCCATGCCCATTGCCGACAACGATACCGAAGAAGGGCGCCAGCTAAACCGCCGCGTGGAAATCGGGATTCTTGCCGATGAAAACCTGAAGGAAGCTGCCGAAAAAGGTGAACTGAATCCATAAACTCATAACATAAAGCAGATTAACATGAAAACATCGCAAAAAAATCATTTTTATCTTTTGGCTGTTCTGTTTTTCTTTGGCTGGACAACCGTCGCCAACGGACAGCTTACTTTTGGCGCAAAAGCCGGGCTTAATCTTTCCAACCTGAGCATGGAAAACTCAAACGACAAAAATATGCTCACCGGAATACATGCCGGAGTTTTTGCAAACCAATCCATTTCTGAAAAATTCTCAATTCAGCCCGAACTCCTTTTCTCACAGGGAGGTTCAAAGTGGACGGGAAATCTGAGTAATTCGGAACTGAAACTGAATCTCAGCTACATTCAGGTGCCGGTAAGCGCAGTTTACAGTCTGGCAAAGGATTTCGATTTTCTGTTGGGTCCCTATGTGGGATTTCTGATGAAAGAACCAAAGTTTAAAGGGTCCGTTGGCAGCGGTGGTGTAACTCTTGAACCGAAAAAAGACTACTTCAATTCCCTTGATTTCGGAATGCAGGGCGGTATGCGCTTTTTCCTGAAACCGGTCTATGTTGGTTTTTCCTATAATCTGGGGATTTCTCAGGTTGCCAAAAAAGGGAAAATTTGGGAAAATGTTTTGGATAATGCCTCAAACCGTGTGATTCAGGTTTACGCAGCAATCCCTTTCTGAAAAATTTGAAATAAAAATACCGCCTGCTTTGCAAGTGGTATGAAAATATTTTTTCAACAGAGACTGCCTTTCGAGGCAGTCTCTGTTTTATTAGGCGGAATAACCGTTTCCGACTATTCCATCAGCATCATTCTGAGATAGGTGTAAATCTGTGCATTCATTGTTGCCCGCTGCTCGTTTGTGGAAGCTCCGGCATGACCGCCTTCCGTATTTTCATAATACAAAACCGGATAACCCATATCGTGCATTTTTGCAACCATTTTTCGGGCATGCCCCGGATGAACACGGTCGTCGCGGGTTGATGTGGTGAAAAATACCACAGGATATTCTTCCCCTTTTCTCAGATTATGATAAGGTGAATATTTGCTGATGTACGCCCACTCTTCGGGAATATCCGGATTCCCGTACTCTGCCATCCAGCTTGCACCCGCAAGCAACTTGTTGTAGCGCTGCATATCAAGCAGCGGCACTGCGCAAACAACAGCACGATACAAATCGGGACGCTGAGTGAATGCCACACCCACAAGCAAACCGCCGTTACTGCCACCATAAATGCCTAACTTTTGCGGCGATGTGATCTTTTTTGTAATAATATCTTCGGCTACCGCATGAAAATCGTCATAAACCAACTGCCGGTTCTCTTTCAGTCCTGCCTGATGCCATCCGGGACCAAACTCACCGCCGCCACGCAAATTGGCAAGCACATAAACTCCGCCCGCCTCTAACCATGAAGCGCCTGTTATTGCCGAATAACGCGGCAACTGCGGAATTTCAAATCCACCGTAAGCGTATAGCAAAACCGGATTGCTGCCATCTAACTTCATAGATTTGTCATGCACAACAAAATAGGGGATTTTTGTACCATCCTTAGAGGTAGCTTCAAATTGCTTAACTTCATAATTTTCAGTGGGAAACCATGATGAAAGGGTTTTCAAAACTGCTGACTCACCCGTTTCGGAATCGCCAAAACAGAGCGTGTTGGGTTGCAGAAAGTTTTGAAAATAGAAAAAGAATTTATTGCTGAATTCCGTTGCCGAGCCAATATTGACAGTTCCTGTTCCGGGAATCTCAAATTTCTCCCTGACCCATTGTCCGTCAAAATGATAAGAATACAGCGCGCTGCTTACATTCTCAAGCATGTTTACCAATATCCGGTCTTTTGTTGTGGAAATTGATGTGATTGCCGAGCGTTCATCCGGTTTCACTAAAAGTTGAAAATTCTTTTTCCCGGTAAGCAAATCGTCATAGCCGATGCTGACTACAGAACCTGATGAAAAATTTCCGGAATCAATCTGCCAGTCAGATTTGAGTTGAAAAATTACCTGCCCCTTAAAAATTGCCTTAAAATTAATATCGGCAGGCAAATCGGGCTGAACCAATTCCCCGTTTTCAACAAAATAGTGCTTTCCTGAATAAAATGAAGTGCGCTGCATAATGAGCTGATACACTTTGTTTTCCTTTGGAAAAACATATCCCCAGATACCCATATCTTCCTGCTCTCCCCTGAAAATTTCATGCGCATCGGCGAGCTCTGTGCCGCGCTTCCAGATTTTTACCTGCATCGGGTAGCCCGATGTGGTTACGCCTTCACCAAAATCGGTGGAAACCATCAGGGTATTTTCATCAATCCAAAATGCATCACCTTTGGCTTCGGGAAGAAAAAAGCCATTTTCAACAAACTGACGGGCGATTGCATCAAACTCCTTAATCTCCACAGCATCTCCGCCACCTTTGGAAAGGCTGACCATAAACTTGTTGAAATCAGGATAGAGCGCTGTTGCATTTTTAAAAACCCATTTGACTCCGTCTTTTTGGGAAATGGCATCAAGGTCAAGCAGAATTTCCCATTCGGAATCACCGTTCAGGTAATTTTCTAAGTGCATTCTTCTCCAGATTCCGCGCTGATGCTGTTCATCCTGCCAGAAATTATAGATAAAATCTCCCAGAATTTTGGGGTCTGCAATTCTTTCCGATGAGTTGAGAATTTTGAGATTCTCATCATAAATTTGCTGGTAATCAGCAAACTCAGTAAATTCCTCAACCGATTTTGCATTCCACTCCCCCACCCACTCCAGCGCCTTGGGGTTGTCCACTTCTTCCAGCCAAAGGTAAGGGTCGGTTTTTGGTTTGCTGCAATTTGTACAAGCAATCATAAGTGCAATCAATAATAAATAGTAAATTTTCATATCCGTATTGTTAAAAGCGAGTTTTCATTTTGAAATTAATTGTTCCGTAAACATAATGAGTTGACAGCTACAAAATTAGTTTTTAAAATTGGCTTTTGTTCAATAAATTAGCGCTTTCAGCAAAAATAAAATTTTAATTTTACGGAAAAGGGATCAACAAACATACGAGGTTATTCACCGGGAATAGGGTTTTTCGGCTTTTCCCTTGCTGACGCGGTTTTGCCAAACCGTGCCTTGCTTTGCAAAAGCAAAAACATAGCACAGTGACCAAAACTGTTATTTTTTTGTAGTTTTATGGCAATAAACAAAAGACAGAAAATAAAAAATTTTTACCGAAAAATACGTTGCATTAATTGCCTGGCGAATGTTTTCTACAATTAAAATATGCTGTTTATGAAAGGAAAAACGCTGACACATATTGTTCTTCTGGCAACCATAGTAATTGCGGGAACGCTTTCTCTCCAGTTTTTCTTTCTAAGAAACTCCTATAATTTTTCTGAAAAGCAATTCAGAGAAAGCGCCACCGTTGCATTGAAGGAGGTGGTTTGGCAGTTGCTGACTGCCAGCGGAAGCCTTTCCGGCTTCGACACCATTGCACCCATTGAAATGGTGTCAAACAGCTACTATCTGGTTCCGGTTGAGATGCAGATCGATTATGAACTTTTGAAATTTCACCTGAAGGAGGAGCTGAAAAAACATCAGATTTACACCGATTTTGAAATTGCAATAAACAATCCGTCAACCAAACAGTTAGAAAAGAGAACCATGATTACTGCCCGCAATGAGGAGACCGTATCTGAATACTCTTTTCCCGTGAGCCGAAATCCGGAGAGCTACTATTTTGCAATACATTTTCCCGACCGATCCCCCTATTTTCACTCCCGGCTCTCCATTTGGTATCTCTTAACGGGACTGCTGTTAGTAGTGATTCTCTTTTTTGGATATACGCTTTCAGTGATAATCAAGCAACGCCAGCTTTCCCAAATTCAGAAAGACTTTATCAACAACCTGACCCACGAGCTAAAGACACCCATTTCATCCATTGCACTGTCGGCAAAAGTTATTGCCGACAAAAAAATCCTGAACCGTCCCGAGCGGCTTGGTGAATATGCCCGGATTATTCAGGAACAGAATGAGCGCATGTCCAAGAATGTTGAAAAAGTATTAAATCTGGCATCACTTGAAAAAAATAAAATCCACCTGAACAAGGAGAAAATCAATCCCGAAATTTTTCTCAAAGAGATTATAGAAAATTTCAGACACACCGATTCCGGTGTCCGGGCAACCATTGAAATTGCCAAAACGGAGCAGCAACTCAACCTGCTTGCAGATAAATTTCATTTTACCAATCTGGTGCTGAATATTCTTGAAAACAGTGTGAAATATTGTAAAAATCAACCCCATATAAAAATTCAGACCTCTGTTTCCCAAAAGGATTATTTCATCCGGTTTATTGACAACGGAATAGGTATTTCAAAAAAAAACCTGAAGAAGATTTTCAACCGCTTTTACAGGGTGCCCACCGGAAATGTGCACAACGTAAAAGGGTTTGGGCTTGGGTTAGACTATGTAAAGAAAATTACAAAAGCTCACAAATGGAAAATCCGCGCCGATATTAATCCGTCAGGAGGTACTATATTTACACTGCAAATTCCATTAACGAAATGAATGAAAAGATAAAATTACTTTTGGTTGAAGACGATGAAGCGCTGCGTTTCATCGTGAAAGATAATCTGGAACAGAACGGCTACAGTGTCGATATTGCCAGAGACGGACAGGAAGCTATCGATTTATATGAAAAAAACGGCTATCAGCTCATCATTTTAGATGTGATGCTGCCCCGGATTGACGGTTTTAAAGTAGCAGAATATATTCGCAAAAAAGATGTCAACACGCCCATCATTTTTCTGACGGCACGGTCAATGACCGAAGACAAAATAACGGGGCTGACCATCGGCGGCGACGACTATATTCCCAAACCGTTCAGCATGGAAGAGCTGCTTTTAAAAATTAAGATTTTTTTAAAACGCAGCAATATTTTGTCAGATAATGAATTTCCGGCTCAGCCGGTAAAAATCGGACGGTTCAACTTTCTTCCCGAAGAGCTGATTCTCACTTTGGATGATGAAGTACGCAAACTCACCATCAAAGAGACCGAACTGATTAAATATTTCTCCGAAAACAGCAATAAGGTACTCAACAGAAATGATATTTTAGAAAAGGTATGGGGTTCGAGCGACTATTTTTTAGGGCGAAGTTTAGATGTTTTTATCTCCCGCCTGCGAAAATATTTTAAAGCCGACCCCAACATCAAAATCGTCAATTTGCACGGGATTGGCTTCCGGTTTAACGTTAAAAAAGAGAACAATGCTTAACTTAGCGAAAGAAAACCGCAACCGGTTTGGATGTATAAAAAAAACAGCTATTTTTGCACTCCGAAAATTTAGAAAGAAAAATAAATAAAAAGCGATGAAAAGAACATACCAGCCATCAAACAGAAAAAGAAAGAACAAACACGGTTTCAGAGAAAGGATGGCAACCGCCAATGGCAGAAAAGTTTTGAAAGCCCGCCGTGCTAAAGGGCGCGCAAGGCTGACGGTCTCAGATGAGCCAAGGCACAAAAGATAACGCGTTCCGAATTCTCTGAAGGCCGAAAAGGTAAAGAAAAAATATTCTTTACCTTTTCGTGTTTATTCCGGCTTCTGAATTTCTCTTTTTTACACTATTTTTGTTGAAAAGTGAGCAAAATATTTAAACCATGAGTTTACCCAAGTTTTTTATTAGCCGGACATTCCTCATCCAACTCATTCTTGCAGCTGTTCTGCTGATTGCCCTGCTCATTTCCGCAATGAAGGGACTGCAAAAATACACACGCCACGGACAGTCGGAGCCGGTTCCCGACTTTACGGGAATGGTACCCGCCGAAGCAAAAAAAATCGCTTCGGAGCGGCATCTCAAAATTCAGATTGCCGATTCCGTCTATCTTGACGATGCTGCACCGGGCGCCGTGGTTGATCAGGTGCCACGCCCCCAACACGGAGTTAAACAGAACCGCACAATTTTTCTCACGATAAATTCCGTTAACCGGGAGATGGTTACGGTTCCCAAACTGACAGATATTTCAATCCGCCAGGCACGGGTGCTCATCGAAAATTCAGGAATGCAGATCGGAAATATCACCTACCAGCCTTCCGAATTTAACAACTTAGTGCTGAAAGCGCAAATCAACAGGGAGGATATTATCCGTGGAAAACAGCTTCCGAAAGGAACCCGGATTGATCTGGTTGTGGGGCGGCAAACCGGTGCCCACACTACCATATTGCCCGACCTGACCGGCTACACGGTGGAAGAAGCGCTGAACATACTGGATTCTTCCGTTTTGGGCGCAGGAGTTGTTATTTATGACGAATCAGTTTTTTCGCAGGAAGACTCGCTGAACGCCAGAATATGGAAACAGCGCCCCAATCCGGTGAATTCGCCGGTAATTTTGTTAGGCTCATCCGTTGACCTGTGGGTGACGGTTGACGAAAACAAGCTGAATGAAACCCCGGAAACCGAATCGGAATAAGACATGGAAGAGTACCTGACTGAAAATGAAGAGTCTGAAGATGAAGGAATGTATGACCATTTCCGGCTGACCGTTGATCCGGGGCAATCACTCATCAGAATTGATGTTTTCCTTGCCAACCGCATCGACAACGCATCCCGGAGCAGAATTCAGGCGGCAGCCGAGCAGGGAAATATTTTAGTGAACGACACTCCCGTGAAAGCGAGCTACAAAGTCAAACCCGGCGACGACATCCGCGTTGTCATGGACTACCCCCGCCGGGAGTTGAAAATTATTCCCGAAGATATTCCGCTAAATATTGTTTATGAAGATGACCAGCTCATCGTTCTGAATAAACCCGCCGGGTTAGTGGTGCACCCCGGACACGGAAACTACTCGGGAACACTAGTAAACGCGCTGACATTCTACTACAGGGAGCTACCGCTGTTCAAAACCGAAGACCCACGCCCGGGACTTGTTCACCGCATCGATAAAGACACTTCGGGGCTGATGGTGGTGGCAAAAACCGAACTGGCAAAAACTAAGCTTGCACTTCAGTTTTTCGATAAAAGCGTGGACAGAGTTTATCAGGCATTGGTCTGGGGAAGCGTGAAAGATGACCGGGGAACCATCATCGGAAATATTGGGCGAAGTCCTAAAAACCGACAGATTTTCACTGTTTTTCCCGATGGGGAACACGGGAAACCCGCCATAACACATTACACCGTACTGAAACGAATCGGTTATGTGAGTTTAGTGGAGTGCAGGTTAGAAACGGGAAGAACGCATCAGATACGCGTTCACATGCAACATATTGGATATCCGCTATTTAACGATATAGTTTATGGTGGCGATAAAATTTTACGCGGAACAACCTTTGCTAAATACAGACAATTTGTGCAAAATTGTTTTAAATTGCTCCCCCGGCAGGCTTTGCATGCCAAAACACTCCGGTTTGAGCATCCGCTCACAGGCGAAACAATGATGTTTGACTCTGCGTTGCCCGAAGATATGGCAACAGTTATTGAAAAATGGGAAGATTATATAGCCAACAGATGATTGACAAAAAGCCAAATATTGCAGTGATTGCCGGCGGTGATTCGTCGGAATTTGAAGTTTCTGTCAGAAGTGGCGCCAATGTTTTTGCAGCCGTTGACAGTGCCAGATTTACCCCCTGGTTAGTGCAGATGCAGGGAAACAACTGGCAGGTGGTTCAGGACGGAGAGGTGATTGCTCCCGTAGAAAAGTCCGATTTCAGCTTCATACTGAACAACAAAAAAATCAGGTTCGATTTTGCCTATATCACCATCCATGGCACGCCAGGCGAAGACGGTGTTCTGCAAGGATATTTTGATCTGCTCAAAATCCCCTACTCCACCAGCAACGTACACTCCTCTTCGCTGACATTCAACAAATGGTTCTGCAACAACTATCTCAGAAGTTTCGGAATTGTAATGGCAGAATCGCTGTTGATAACAAAAGCGGACAAAACTGAACCTCAGGAGATTGTAAAAAAATTAGGATTACCGCTCTTTGTCAAGCCCAATGCCGGCGGCTCAAGTTTCGGCATCACTAAAGTGAAAAGCGAAACCGAAATTTTGCCTGCATTAGAAAAAGCATGGTCAGAAAGCAGCGAAGCGCTGATTGAACAATTTATCGACGGAAAAGAGTTTACCTGCGGTCTGGTGAAAACCGGAGATGAAATTCTGGTGCTTCCCGTAACCGAAATTATTCCCCAAAACGAGTTTTTCGACTTCGAAGCCAAATATACCCCCGGCGCCACACGGGAAATTACCCCGGCACGACTTCCCGAAAATTTATACAAGGAGTGCCAGCAGCTCAGCAAAGAGATTTATGAGCACTGCCACTGTTCGGGAATTGCCCGGATCGACTTCATTCTGAAAGAAGACCGGTTCTATTTTTTGGAAGTGAACACCACCCCGGGAATGACTGCCACCAGCTTTATTCCGCAGCAAATCAGCGCATTGGGATTAACCCTGAAGGATATTATCACAAAAGTGATTGAAGATAAGCTGGTTACACATCAATAAACAATTGTGAATATCTCCCGTTTAAAGGTTTTAAAAATTAAAGCTTTTAAATATCGCTATGACCGTTCATTATTTTTATTTTAGCACCCGACGAAAAACTGGGTAGTGAGTACAGAGAAGTGA
>CAYNOQ010000058.1:13349-16426 GCA_964398855.1 uncultured Mariniphaga sp.
AACAGCCAACAGCCAACAGCCAAAAAAATAAAAAATGACAACTGCAAAATCGAATAAATCAAATAAGCCGGCAGCGGCAGGGAAACGACAGACGGGTTTAACTATTGACGAAATTAACGCTCAGTATGGCAAGCTGCCGCCACAGGCAATTGAAGTGGAAGAAGCGGTTTTGGGCGCACTGATGCTTGAGCGGGATGCCTACGTTACCATTGCCGACATTCTTGATACGGGTAGTTTTTACAAGGATGAACACCGGAAAATTTTCGAAGCCATCAAAGAGCTCTCTGCCAACGAAAAACCGATTGACCTGCTGATGGTTACCCAGGAACTGAAAGACCGCGAAGAGCTGGAAGAAGTGGGTGGTCCGGCATATATCACACAGCTGACGAGACGCGTTGCATCCGCGGCTCATCTTGAATTTCATGCACGAATCATTGCCCAAAAATACATTCAACGCGAACTGATAAGGGTCTCCTCGGAGATTCAGGCAAAATCGTATGACGACACCATGGATGTGGATGACCTGATCGATTTCTCCGAGTCATCACTGTTCAGCGTTGCCGAACGAAACATTAAAAAGGAGACGCTCCCGATAAAACCGGTGCTCAACGAAGCAATTCTTCAGATTGAAAAAGCGCGCCAGCGCGAAGATGGTCTGAGCGGCGTTCCATCCGGCTTCACCTCTCTCGACCGCATCACTTCAGGCTGGCAAAAAACCGACCTGATCATCATTGCAGCCCGCCCGTCAATGGGAAAAACGGCGCTGGTGCTCAGTATGGCGCGCAACATGGCGGTTGACCACAATTGCGCTACCGCAATTTTTTCTTTAGAAATGTCATCCGTCCAGCTTGCCAACAGGCTGATTTCGGCAGAAACCGGACTGAACAGCAACAAGCTGAAAACCGGACGACTCGAAAATTACGAGTGGGAACATCTGAACCACAAAATTTCGGCATTGGAAAAGGCGCCCATCTTTATTGACGACACTCCGGCGCTCTCAATTTTTGAATTCCGTGCCAAATGCCGGCGACTGAAAATTCAGCACAATATTGATGCGGTAATTGTGGACTATCTGCAACTAATGACTGCCGGTACCGACTCCCGCGGAAGCCGTGAGCAGGAGGTCAGCACCATCTCCCGGTCGCTGAAAGCCATTGCAAAAGAGCTTGATATTCCGATTCTTGCCCTTTCGCAGCTAAACCGCTCGGTGGAATCGCGCGAAGGAAAACGCCCTCAACTTTCTGACCTTCGTGAATCGGGCGCAATCGAACAGGATGCCGACATTGTGGCATTTATTCACCGTCCCGAATATTACGGAATCAACGAAGATGACTCGGGAAACTCCTTAGTGGGCGTGGCACAGATTATCATTGCCAAGCATCGCAACGGCGCCACCGGCGATGTGCATCTTGCGTTTAAAAGTGATCTGGCAAAATTCAGCGACATGGAGACAGGATTTGCTGATGTTTATGGCAGAGCCGACGGCTCAATGACTTTTAAATCCAAAATGAACGACGACCACGAAGAAACCGCCGGGGTAGGAATCCACTCAAACTCCGGTTTCGACAAGGAAGGATTTGATGATGAGCCGCCGTATTAGGAAAACCCAAGGGGAAGCCCAAAACACAAAGAGACAAAGACACGAAGACAGAGTTTCTCGCAAAGGCGCAAAGACGCTAAAATAAAAACCCGAAACTTAGAACTCTGGAACTCAAAACTTTGGAACTCAGGAACTTGGAACTCGAAACTCGAAACTCAGGAACCCGGAACCACGGCGCTTATGTGGTTCAAAAGCGCATTTGCAAATTAAACTTATTACCTTTGTTGTTTGGAAACAGAATAATAAAGAAAACGGAAATGTGGCGTAAACATCTCTTTCTCAGTATATTGTGTCTGTTTTTCATACAGACACATGCCATTCAGCTTCTTATCCCCATGGATGATTCGCAGCGAAATCACCTGAAATCCTACGGTATTGCCTATTGGGTTCTTCAACACAATGTTGAGGTAAAATGGCTGCTTAACTACCGGGGCGGTAGTTTTCTGATGCAACATTATCCTGAGTTTGAAAACGAATGTGTTGTTCGTGGCGTCTCTTTTGAATCTATCACTGATGCTCAGGCATCTGCAATTCTGAATGAAATTGCCCGCCCCGAAGTCAATCAGGATGCAGTGAGCATGAATAAAGCTCCAAAAATTGCGGTATATACTCCGCCCAACAAACTGCCCTGGGACGATGCGGTTACACTGGTGCTCACCTATGCGGAAATAGAGTATGACAAAATTTATGACGAAGAAATTATTGAGGGAAAACTGAAAGATTATGACTGGCTGCACCTGCATCACGAGGATTTTACGGGGCAGTTTGGGAAATTCTGGAGAACCTACCAGCACATGCCCTGGTATCAGCAGGATGTAAGCATAAATCAGGCGCTTGCTCAAAAGTTGGGATTTCTGAAAGTTTCCGAAATGAAAGAGATGGTTACCCGCGAAATGGACAAATATGTGCTCAACGGCGGATTTATGTTTGCCATGTGTGCAGCCACCGACACCTACGATATTGCCCGGGCAGCAGCCGGAGTGGATATCTGCGGGCCTATGTTCGACGGCGATCCTGCCGACCCGGATGCTCAGGAAAAACTCGATTTTACACACACATTCGCTTTTTATAATTTCAAACTCGAAATGGACCCCAACATCTATGAGTTTTCAGATATTGATGCAACCAACACCCGGAAAGTTACCCGTGAAAACGACTATTTCACCCTGTTTGAGTTTTCTGCAAAATGGGATCCCATTCCAACCATGCTTTGCCAGAATCACAAAAACATGATTAAGGGATTTATGGGGCAGACAACGGCTTTTCGCACAGAGGTTGTCAAACCCAATGTGTTGGTTTTGGGAGAGAACAAACCTGCGCGGGAAGCGCGATATATTCATGGTGAGCGCGGAAAAGGCTTCTGGACTTTCTACGGAGGGCACGACCCCGAGGATTACCGCCATCTGGTGGGCGACCCGCCAACCGATCTGAATCTCTATCCCAACTCTCCCGGATACCGACTTATCCTCAACAACGT
>CAYNOQ010000059.1:0-16155 GCA_964398855.1 uncultured Mariniphaga sp.
TCCAGCCCATTTGCGGAATTTTATGAAATTGAGATTGAAATTTTTTCACCTGTTGCACAAAAATACCCAAACAATCAACGTTTCCTTCTTCCGAACGGAGACACATCAACTGTTGTCCCAAACAAATGCCCAAAACCGGCTGTTTCAACGAAATAATCAGTTTGTCCAACCCGCGTTCCTTCAAGTATGCCATTGCAGTTGATGCTTCGCCTACGCCGGGGAAGATCACTTTATCGGCGTTGCGTATTTCGTCAGGATTATCCGACACCGTTGCTTGTATGCCCAATCGTTCAAGTGCATAAAGTACCGAGCATACGTTTCCAGCATTATATTTTATTATGATTACAGTCATTATTTCCTTTATTCAAGTTGTTTCCTGTTTGGCGGGATCGTGCAGTTATCCAATATCTTCGTCTTTATGTATTTCCTGATTTCCGCTATCGGAAACATGCACTACACCTGTGCTGTTATATCCGCTATATTCCAAAAAAACCTTTTTATCAATACCGGATATGCTCTCTTTGTTCCAATGTATCCTGCTGTGTCACACTTAATAATCCTATTCAATTTTGACACAAAACTACTTCTTGTGTTTTGTTTCCTTGTTTTACAGGATAGACAATGTTTGATTTTTTTTGTTTTCAGTATTAATTTTTTGCTCTAAAGCTGTTTTTGACGATAATTTTCTAAAAAAGAGCCTGCTTTTTTTTAAATATTATTCCCCGTATTGTATGATGCAATTTCAATCAAGATTATTATTCTGCATTTCATAACCTGCCCATACTTTTGTTACATGAAAATTGATGTAAATGAGTATGAATAAAAGAGCTGTGACAGACTGGTCTGCGGCGGCATTCATTGGGGAAACTGTCAGGACACTGCAACAACAGCTGGGCGGCGACAAGGTGATGCTTGCTCTTTCAGGAGGCGTGGACTCATCGGTAACGGCTGCACTTTTAAACCGTGCTGTTGGTAAGAATCTGACCTGCATTTTCGTTGACCATGGGCTGTTGCGTAAAAACGAATTTGAAAACGTGTTACGCGATTGCGAACATTTGGGTTTGAACGTAAAGGGGATAGACGCAAAGCAACGTTTTTACAATCATTTGGCAGGCGTAGCCGACCCTGAGACGAAACGAAAAATCATCGGGAAGTGCTTTATTGATGTTTTTGAGGAAGAAGCCCGGAAATTGAACAATATTCAATGGCTTGCACAGGGAACAATTTATCCTGACGTCATTGAGTCGCAGTCCGATGCGGGAACGGTTATCAAATCGCACCACAACGTAGGCGGACTTCCCGAAACGATGCAAATGAAACTTGTTGAGCCGCTTCGTATGCTGTATAAAAACGAGGTGCGCTTTGTCGGGTGTGAATTGGGCATGATGCCGCACCAACTCAATCGTCATCCTTTCCCGGGTCCGGGATTAGGTATCCGCATTTTAGGCGATATCACTCCCGAAAAAGTACGTGTTTTGCAAGACGCCGACGATATATTCATCAATTTGCTACACGAATGGGATTTGTACGACAAGGTCTGGCAGGCGGCGGCGATACTGCTACCGGTCAGGTCGGTGGGCATGATGAATGAAGGACGCACTTATGAAAATGCGATTATCCTGCGAGCTGTTACCTCAACAGATGCCATGACCGCCGACTGGGCACACCTTCCCTGTGAGTTTCTGGCAAAAGTTTCCGGAGAAATCATTAACAGTGTGCAGGGCATAAACCGTGTGGCATACGATATCAGTTCAAAACCACCGGCTACTATCGAATGGGAGTGAAAAGGATACTTAGCGTTCAAACATAAACTGCCTGTGAAATGACTCTTTAAAAGACATCAGCGTTTCGGTTCTGACAACGCCTAAAGGTTTAATGCGGGTTTGGATTAGCTCGTATAAATGGCTGTTATTGAGCGCATAAATCTTAACAAAAATATCATACGCTCCGGTTATAAAATGACATTCAACGATTTCACGAATATCTTTGAGTTGCTCCACTATCGCGTCAAGGTTTTCTGTTTCATTTAAATGAAGCGAAAGAAATGCACAGGTTTGATAACCTGTTTTTTTCATATCAAGCCAAAATTCGGAACCGGTGATGATGCCATTTGCCATCATTTTTTGAATTCTTTGATGCACTGATGCTCCCGACACATTACATACCCGCGAAACTTCCAAAAACGATATTCGCGCGTCGTTTGAAATTAGGTTTAGGATTTTGTAATCCAATTTGTCCAATACTTGTTCTTCCATATTTTTAAATTCTGATTGTAAATTATCAATCAAAAATGCATTCTCTGTAAAGAATCTTTGCAAAAGTAGTCATGTTTTTTAAAAATATCAATTCATATAACACGATAACCCATTTCGTCAAAAAATATTTCTCTGTATATTGAAACAGGCAGATACTTTTGTGTTCCGAAAAATATAAATAAAATGAATGCGAAAAAGGCATATTTAATCCTTGAAGACGGCACTACGTTTCAAGGATTTTCTTTTGGCAGCCCTATCAGCGTTTCAGGCGAAGTGGTTTTTAATACGTCGATGACAGGTTATCCCGAAAATTTGACCGATCCTTCCTACAGCGGTCAGATACTTGTTCCGACTTACCCTTTAATTGGAAACTACGGAGTTAAACCCATGACAATGGACGGCGAATTGTCACTGTTTTTCGAGTCGGATAAAATCCATATTAAGGCGCTCGTAATTTCGGATTATTCCTTTGAATACAGTCATTGGAGTGCTGTTAAAAGTCTTGATGAGTGGCTGAAAGAGTATAATATACCTGGCATTTACGGTGTTGATACGCGGCAGGTTGCAAAAATTATTCGTGAGCGGGGCGTTATGTCCGGTAAGTTAATAACGGAAGGGTGCGATGAGCCAAAAAAGTTTGGCACCACCAATAAAAGAAACCTCGTAGCAGAGGTGAGTTGCAAAACGGTGAAAACCTATGGAAACGGTAATATAAAAATAGTTTTGGTGGACTGCGGCTGCAAGTACAACATTATCCGATGTCTTTTGGCAAGAGGCGCAACCGTTATAAGAGTTCCCTGGGATTATGATTTCACAAAACTTGATTATGACGGCGTGATGCTCAGTAATGGTCCCGGTGACCCCGTTATGTGCGGATCAACTGTTTCCAATATCAGAAAGGCAATGGAAATCGGCAAACCAATTTTTGGAATATGCCTTGGCAATCAGCTTCTTTCGCTTGCGGCAGGCGCAACCACATATAAGTTGAAATACGGACATCGCAGCCACAATCAGCCTGTTTTGGAAGTGGGTACAAATCATGCTGTTATCACTTCTCAGAATCACGGTTACGCGGTTGATACGGCATCGCTCGACAAAGATTGGAAGCCTTATTTCGTCAATCTTAACGACGGAACAAACGAAGGCATCCGTCATAAATCCAAACCTTTTTTTTCCGTGCAGTTCCATCCCGAAGCGGCAAGCGGACCAAATGACACGGAGCGTTTATTCGATAAGTTTACAGCATTATGCAAAAGATAAAAAAAGTTTTGCTACTCGGTTCAGGAGCATTGAAAATAGGCGAAGCCGGCGAGTTTGACTATTCGGGTTCGCAGGCGCTGAAAGCGCTGAAGGAGGAGGGAATTTTCACCATTTTGATAAATCCCAATATCGCAACCATTCAGACGTCGGAGAACATCTCCGACAAGGTTTATTTCCTTCCTGTAGCTCCCGATTTTGTAGAACAGGTGATAGAAAAAGAGCGCCCCGAAGGAATTTTACTCGCTTTTGGCGGACAGACTGCACTTAACTGCGGAGTTAAACTTTATCAGGACGGCATATTCGAAAAGTATAATGTCCGCGTGTTGGGTACCCCTGTTCAGGCGATTATTGATACCGAAGACCGTCAGAAATTTGTCGGGAAGTTAGACGAGATAAATGTCAAGACCATTAAGAGCGAAGCAGTAGCCACAGTTGAAGATGCCAAACGGGCGGCAAAGGAATTGGGTTATCCTGTAATTATCCGCGCCGCCTACGCGCTTGGAGGACTGGGCAGCGGCTTTTGCGATAGTGAGGCGGAACTCGATGCGCTGGCCTCGAAAGCATTTACCTGTTCGCCTCAAATATTGGTTGAAAAATCACTCAAAGGCTGGAAAGAACTTGAATACGAGGTGATGCGCGACAAATATGACAACTGCATAACGGTTTGCAACATGGAAAATTTTGACCCGCTCGGTATTCATACGGGCGAAAGCATCGTTGTAGCCCCTTCGCAAACGCTTACAAATGCCGAATATCACAAACTTCGCCGTTTGTCAATCAAAATCATTCGTCATATAGGCATTGTCGGCGAATGTAATGTGCAGTATGCGCTCGACCCTGCTTCGGAAGATTACCGCGTAATAGAGGTCAATGCCCGTTTGAGTCGTTCTTCGGCATTAGCGTCCAAAGCGACAGGCTATCCGCTTGCTTTTGTAGCTGCAAAGTTGGCATTGGGTTATGGATTGCACGAATTAAAAAACGCTGTAACTAAATCAACGACAGCCTTTTTTGAGCCGGCGTTGGATTATGTTGTCTGTAAAATTCCGCGCTGGGACCTGGGTAAATTCAGAGGCGTTTCGCGGCTGTTAGGCTCATCAATGAAGTCAGTAGGCGAAATAATGGCAATCGGTCGCAATTTCGAGGAAGCGATACAAAAGGGCTTACGTATGGTTGGTCAGGGAATGTGCGGATTTGTAGCTAACAAGGAACTCATCATAGAGAATTTAGACGAGGAGTTGAGCAAGCCCACCGACAAACGTATTTTTGTGATTGCCAATGCTATGCACAAGGGATACAACATTGATAAAATCCATATCCTCACGAAAATAGACAAATGGTTTTTGCAAAAGTTAGCCGAAATTTATCGCCTTCATCAGTGCCTGATGAAGTGTAACGAGATAGAAGATGTTCCGCCCGAAATGCTTTTGGAAGTGAAGCAAAAAGGCTTTTCCGATTTTCAGATAGCACAAATTATTTATGGTGAAGCCATTGACGTCAATTCCAAAATGGATTTAGTCAGAAATTACCGCAAATCGCAAGGCATTGTTCCGGTAGTAAAACAGATAGACACGCTCGCTGCGGAGTATCCGGCGACGACCAACTATCTCTACCTGACTTACAACGGTACGGAGCACGATGTTGATTTTGGCCGTAACAATCAGCATATCGCCGTTTTGGGTTCGGGCGCATACCGTATAGGCAGTTCGGTAGAGTTTGACTGGTGTTCGGTAAATGCGGTCAATACCATACGCCAGAACGGACTGAAAGCCATAATGATAAACAACAATCCTGAAACGGTTTCGACCGACTACGATATGTGCGACCGCCTCTATTTTGAAGAGCTGACGTTGGAGCGCGTGTTGGATATTGTTGATTTGGAACAGCCACAGGGCGTAATTGTTTCTGTAGGGGGACAAATCCCGAACAATCTGGCAAAGCGTCTTGACAGCTATCAGGTAAATATACTCGGAACATCTGCCGACAACATAGACAGGGCAGAAAATCGCCACCGCTTTTCGCAGATGTGCGACGATTTAGGTATTGACCAACCACGCTGGAAAGAGTTGTCTTCGCTTGAAGAAATTTACAATTTTGCCGAGAAAGTCGGATTTCCGCTTTTAATTCGTCCTTCGTATGTGCTTTCGGGTGCGGCAATGAATGTTGTGAGCAACCGCGACGAGCTGGAGGGATTTCTGACGCTCGCCACCAGCGTAAACAGACAATATCCCGTTGTCGTTACAGAGTTTATCGAATATGCCAAAGAGATTGAGATTGACGCGGTGGCACGCAATGGCGAGGTATTGATCTATGCCATCTCGGAGCATGTTGAATTTGCGGGCGTCCATTCGGGCGATGCTACAATGGTCTTCCCTGCCCAAAAGCTCTATATAGAAACGATGAAACGAATTAAAAGGATAGCACGACAGGTTGCCAGAGGATTGAACATTACCGGTCCTTTCAACATGCAGTTGCTGGCTAAAAACAACAACATCAAGGTGATTGAGTGCAACCTGCGCGCTTCGCGTTCATTCCCTTTTGTTTCAAAAGTTTTGAAAATTAATTTCATAGATATTGCCACAAAAGCAATGCTCGGGCTTGAACCGAAAATACCGCACAAATCAGCTTTTGACCTTGATTATGTAGGTGTTAAAGCTCCTCAATTCTCCTTTTCGAGATTGCAAAAAGCAGACCCCGTGCTTGGCGTAGAGATGGCTTCGACCGGCGAAGTGGGCTGCATCGGCGAAGATTTTGACGAGGCAATTCTGAAAGCGATGCTGTCAGTTGGATACACGATTCCCAAAAAGACCGTTCTGCTTTCTACCGGTGACAGCCGCTCAAAGGCAGACTTGCTTCCTGCCGTACAAAAACTGCAGCATAACGGATATGAACTATATGCAACACAAGGGACAGCTGATTATTTATCGCTCAACGGCATAAGCGCTACCGTCCTGCATTGGCCCGATACCAACCGGAAGCCAAATACGCTCGGCTACATCATGGAGCAGAAAATAGATTTTGTAGTAAATATTCCGAAAAATCTGTCCAAAACAGAACTTTTCAACGATTATACCATACGCCGTTCGGCAATAGATTTCAATATACCGCTGATAACCAATGCGCGTCTGGCTAAGGCATTTATCAATGCTTTTTGCAATATCGGAAGGAAAGATATCAGTATTAAAAGCTGGGAGGAGTATTGATGATGAAAAACTACAAATACATATTCGTAACGGGCGACATCGCTTCGGGGTTGCTGAGAGCGGCTAAACTGTATAAATTAAACGAAAATACCTATCTTTGCGCCGAAAAGAAAGCGCATAATGGCAATCATCAACTCCCAATTTCTCAAAGTTGTCAACGACGAAACTCAGTATCAGATTGACAAGCGCGTCCATCAGTTTCAGACAACCAATCGTGGTGTCAGTTTAATCAGGCTCGACAGTGGCGACGTTATACGTCCGCTTGCTCCTTGTGTGGTGGAAGCAATGACCAAAGCCATCGCCGAAATGGGCAATGAAGCAACTTTCAAAGGACGCGGACCGGCAGAAGGCTATCCGTTTCTGATTGACGCAATTATCAAGTTTAAATATAAAAACTACAAAGTCAAAATTGAACCCGGAGAGGTTTTTATCAATCAGGGAACCAAAGAAGACATAGCCAGTATTGGCGATATATTATGCGGCGACAATCGCATTGCAGTAATTGACCCTGCTTCACAGGATTATATTGACGCAAATGTCATTAGCAACCGCGCAGGCGAGCTGAACAAAAACCACCAATGGAGCAATATCATTTATCTCGAATGCAGAAAAGAGAGAGATTTTATGCCTGAATTTCCTAAGTCGCGTCCCGACATTATCTATTTGAGTTATCCGAATAATCCGACCGGGGGCGCAATGAATCGCAAAACACTCGCCAAATGGGTGAAATACGCTATTGACAATGATGTGCTTATTCTTTTCGATGCCACCTACGTTTCGTTCATCAACGACCCCGACATACCGCGCACCATTTACGAGATAAAGGGAGCAAAAAAGGTAGCCATAGAATTATGCACGTTCTCAAAAAATGCAGGTTTCACAGGCTTACATTGCGGATATACCATTATTCCGAAGGCAATAACCGGTTATTCGTTCAAGGTTAACAAAAATGCCGATCTGAACACCTTGTGGCGCTACCGGCAGATGATAAAAAATTACACTCCTCCCTATATCATTCAAAAGGGTGCCGAAGCGCTGTTCAGCACCCAAGGGCAGGAATGGATTGCCGAAAACGTCAAGTACTACATGACGAATACAGCGATATTGCAGCAGGCGCTGACTGAAGCGCGGCTAAAGTTCTGGGGCGGAATAAATTCGCCTTACCTGTGGGTAGAATCTCCTTACGGTACATCGTGGAAACTATTTGACAAATTACTAAACGAATGCTATATTTTATCTTCACCGGGGGAACGTTTCGGTCCTCATGGCAAAGGCTTTGTGCGGTTAAGTTCTTTTGCCAATCAAACCAAAGTGATCATAGCAGGAACGAGAATTATAGATATGCGAATATAATCCCTTTATACTAAACCCACTGTCAGCACTTTTCGAGAAATGACAATAAGACAACTTCATTATAACTTTCTTTGTAAGCTATCTGAAAAATATAAATTTCCTGCAAAACAAGCGTATCTGCTGTAAAATTTACATTCTAATACCCCCTTCAAAAAGTTTATTCAAAAAAATCGCACCACAGTTTTTACTGATAAATGACCTTTACAGAATAATAATTCATCTATAGAAATGAGTGCATCAAATTTTGACGTTTTACGCGGGATGATTCCGATGGCTTCGGGCTATCAGCCGGAACTTTTGGACAATGTATTTAAAATCAACAGTATTTCCCCAAAAGATGAAGCTAAAGCATTGAGTCGTCAGGACAGACGGACGCTACCAGAATACCGGGAATTGTTGCTTGTACGATAGTTTTATGGAAGAACTGAAACATGAATGTGGCATAGCGCTTATCCGACTTTGCAAACCGATTGAATATTACGCTTCTAAATACGGCTCATCGCGTTATGTGCTGGGCAAACTTTACTTGCTTATGCACAAGCAGCATAATCGCGGACAGGATGGTGCAGGAATTGCCTGTGTTTCACTTTCTGCGCAGGCTGGGGAAGAATTTATGTTCCGCGAAAGGAAAGAAGGTAAAAATGCTATTGCCAAACTGTTCTCGTCTGTCAATAAACAAATAGCGACTGAAGGTATCCCGTTTATCGGCGAGTGTTATATGGGACATCTGCGTTACAGTACTACCGGAAGTTCGGGTCTGGCGTATGTACATCCTCACCTTCGGCGAAGTATCTATCGCAAAAATACGCTTGCCCTTTGCGGAAATTTCAATCTGACCAATGTAGATAAAGTTTTTGCACAACTTGCATCACAGGGACAGCATCCGCGTAGAAATTCGGATACAACCGTCTTGCTTGAACAGCTGGGATATTTGCTTGACCAAAAAGCGGGTAATCTGCAGGAAACACTTCAAGAATGCATACCTACGTGGGACGGTGGTTTTGTATTGTGCGGAATGACCGGCGCTGGAGAAATGTTTGCCGCACGTGACCCTTGGGGCATTCGAACGGCATTTTGGTATGCTGATGACGAATTGATCGTTGTGGCATCGGAACGTCCCGCCATTCAAACTGTTATTAATGCAAGCAAAGACAGCATCCGGGAAATTGGGGCAGGCGAAACGCTTTTTATTTCCGCCTCCGGCGAAAACGTCTGTCATACCGTAGTTAGAAAACAACAGTTCGACTTCGCTTACGGGAAAAAACCAAAATTTGAAAGTCGTATTACGCCTTGTTCTTTTGAACGGATTTATTTTTCGCGTGGCAATGATCACGACATCTATCAGGAACGCAAACAATTAGGGCGCGCCGTAGTGCCACAAATTCTCGCGGCGATTGATTACGACCTCGAAAACACAGTTTTCTCATTTATCCCCAACACGGCAGAAGTAGCCTTCATGGGTATGTTGGAGGGTTTGAATGATTATCTTAATGAGGAAAAATGCAGGGCAATAGAGAAATTAGGCAATAAAGAAAGGGACGCTGTCTCGAAAATTATCTCTCGGCGGATTCGCGCCGAAAAAGTTGCCATAAAAGACATTAAACTTCGCACGTTTATCAGTGAGAGCGATGAACGAAACCAACTTGCCAATCATGTGTACGACATTACATACGGCTCAATTCGCCCAAAAGCAGATAATCTGGTAGTTATTGACGACAGCATTGTTCGTGGCACAACGCTCCGGCAAAGTATTATCACCATTCTGGCACGACTGAATCCGCGTAAAATGGTCATTGTTTCATCGGCGCCACAAATCCGTTATCCCGACTTTTACGGGATAGACATGTCAAATGTCGGCGATTTGATTGCCTTCCGTGCCGCATTGGAGTTGTGTAGAGACAGGGTATGCAGAGATGGGGTACAGACTGTCACTTCCGAAGAGATATATCAAAAATGTGTTGCACAACAAGCCCTGCCCGAAGAACAAATGATTAACTATGCCGCCGAAATTTACAAACCTTTTTCGGATGCCGAAATTTCAGAAAAGATTGTCGAACTGATTACTCCCGAAGAAGTTATCTGTCCTGTTGAACTTATTTTTCAGCAAAGAGAAACCCTGTCGGAAATTTGCCCTAACAACAGCGGCGACTGGTATTTTACAGGCAACTATCCGACAAAGGGAGGCATGAAACGGATGAATGATGCGTTACTGGAATATTTAAAACATAATACAATGAGAACCAAATGAATACACTAACAAGAAAACAAATTATTTTCACAACAATAGCATGATATACTTTTTTCACAATAAAAACGAAAATATCATTGCCGTGCAGACAGTTAAAAAATTATTGGCTGACGATATTTCAAAACTCATTTGGCTGTTTGGCGAAGCAACCCTTGCAGAAGTTGCAGAAATAAAAGGTTTGTTTATTGGTCCGCGCCGCGAAATGGTAACTCCATGGAGCAGCAACGCTGTGGATATCGTTTCAAACATGAATATTTGTGGTATTGTGCGTATTGAGCAGTTTATGCCCGCCAGGAACATGTCGCATGGGCACGACCCTATGCTACAGGCAATCTGCGAAAATCTCACCTCCGATATTTTCACAATTAACCGTCAACGTGAACCTGTGCAGTATATCAGCGACATCGCCGGTTACAACCGGCAGGAGGGACTTGCGTTGAATGCCGGTGAAATAGCCTACCTTGAAAATTTACGGAAGAAATCAGGTCGTCCGCTCACCGACAGCGAAATCTTCGGCTTTTCGCAAGTCAATTCCGAGCATTGCCGTCATAAAATCTTCAACGGACAATTTATCATCGACGGCGTTGTAAAGCCTTTATCGCTCTTTCAACTGATTAAACGCACATCGGCAGTCAATCCCGGCCGTATCATATCGGCTTATAAGGATAATTGTGCTTTTATTGACGGGACACAGGTGGAACGGTTTGCGCCTGTTTGCGGTATTTTCGGCACTCGCCCCGAAGAAGTGGTTATTTCGATGAAAGCTGAAACGCATAATTTTCCCACTACCGTAGAACCGTTTAACGGCGGAGCGACAGGCAGTGGCGGAGAAATCCGCGACCGTGTGGCAGGCGGGCGTGGCGCTATTCCGTTGGCAGGTACGGCAGTGTATATGACTTCGTACCCGCACTTTTCAGAAAAAGATACAGCGGAATTTATTCTTCCGCCGAACGCAATGGCTCCCCGCCTATGGCTTTACCAGTCGCCGTTGGACATTCTCATCAAAGCGTCGAATGGAGCGAGCGACTTCGGGAATAAATTCGGACAGCCGCTGATTTGCGGAAGCGTTCTTACTTTCGAGCATACCGAAAAGACAAAAAAATTTGGCTTCGACAAAGTCATTATGCTGGCCGGAGGCGTTGGTTACGGACGCAAAAGCGACTGCATGAAAGGAACACCCGAACCGGGCGATAAAATCGTATTACTTGGTGGCGACAACTACCGCATCGGGATGGGCGGAGGTGCTGTATCTTCGGTGGCAACGGGCGAATTTGCCAATGCTATTGAACTGAACGCTGTGCAGCGAGCCAACCCCGAAATGCAACGACGCGTTGTAAACGCCATTCGCGCACTTGCCGAAAGCCGGCACAACCCAATCGTATCTATACACGACCACGGTGCGGGCGGTCATCTCAATTGTCTGGCGGAATTAGTGGAAGACGTCGGCGGAAAGATTGACATGAGCCGCTTGCCTATCGGCGATCCGACGCTCTCTGACAAAGAAATCCTGAGTAACGAGTCACAGGAGCGTATGGGATTGATTTTGAAAGATAAGGACATTGAAACGCTCCGCAGTATCGCCGGGCGCGAATACGCTCCGATGTATGTCATCGGCGAGGTTACAGGCGACCATCGTCTTACGTTTGAAAATCCCCACACAGGCGAAAAATCGATAGATCTGATGCTCGGAGATATGTTTGGCAACACACCCAAAACGGTTATCAACGACACTTCTGCTCCGTATGATTTTGAGCCTGTAACGTATGAGAAAAATAAATTGCACAAATATCTCGAGAGTCTTTTGCAATTGGAGGCGGTGGCTTGCAAAGACTGGCTTGTCAACAAGGTTGACCGTTCGGTTACCGGGTTGGTAGCCTTACAGCAAACAGCCGGTGAAATACAGCTTCCGTTGAATAATCTCGGCATGACAGCGCTCGATTATCATGGAAAGTCGGGCATTGCAACTTCTGTCGGACATGCGCCGGGCGTTGCATTGCTGGATGCTGCCGCCGGGTCACGTCTATCCATTGCCGAAGCGCTTACGAACATCGTTTGGGCGCCTCTCGCCGGTGGACTCAAAGCCGTTTCGTTAAGCGCCAACTGGCAATGGGCGTGCAACAACCCTGGTGAAGATGCACGTCTGTACTGCGCGGTGGAGGCGGCAAGCCAGTTCGCCATCAAGCTTGGCATCAATATCCCCACAGGGAAAGACTCGCTTTCGATGACACAGAAATATCCCGACGGTGACGTTGTATTTGCCCCCGGAACCGCCATCATTTTCGCAGTAGCGCAAACGGGAAATGTCCGCAAAGCAGTACGTCCCGTGATAGAGAATGACCCTGTAACACAGATTATTTATATTGACTTGTCGTGCGTATCTTTCGCTTTGGGAGGAAGCAGTTTTGCACAAATATTAGGCAAAATAGGAGACGCAGTTCCTGACGTGACCGATACTGCTTATTTTGCAAAAGCATTTGAAGTTGTTCAAAACCTCATTGCTCAGGAATTGGTTTTGTCAGGACACGATGTATCCTCCGGCGGACTGATAACCACGTTGCTCGAAATGTGTTTTGCCAACCGCAGCGGTGGTATGGAAATTGACCTGACGAAAATAGGAAACTACGCTGATATCATACATATTTTGTTTGCCGAAAACCCGGCGCTTATCCTGCAAATACACGAAGCGAATAGCGTGAAAGTACGCAAAATGCTCGTACAGGCAGGCGTAAAGGCACACGTCATCGGCAAACCTATTCCGAAACGCATGATTAACATAATATACCAAAATGAAGAATATCAATTCAACGTCAATCACTTGCGCGACTTATGGTATAAAACATCGTACCTTTTCGATTGCCGGCAAAGCGGCAAGGAGCAGGCAATCAAAAGGTTCAACAACTACAAGCGCCAACATTTAGAATATCTGTTCCCCATGCACTTCAAAGGCACGATGGCACAATACGGCATTGACCCGCATCGTACCGCGCCTACAGGTATCCGTGTGGCCATCATTCGTGATAAAGGCTCGCAATGTGACCGTGAAACGGCATGGATGATGCACCTTGCCGGAATGGACGTAAAGGATGTACACACCTCCGATCTCATAGAGGGCAGAGAAACGCTCGATGACGTAAACATGATTGCGTTTGTCGGCGGTTTTTCCAATTCTGACGTATTTGGTTCGGCAAAAGGCTGGGCAGGCTCGTTTCTCTACAATGAAAAGGCGAAGGCAGCACTCGATCGTTTCTACGCCCGCCCCGACACATTGAGCCTTGGAATCTGCAATGGCTGCCAACTGATGATTGAACTCGGCTTGGTTACGCCCAATAACATACAAAAGCCCCGGATGAAGCACAACAATTCGCAAAAGTTTGAAAGTGCCTTTGTGAACGTTACTATTCCCGAAACCAGCTCGGTAATGCTGCAATCACTCGCCGGCGCGCGTCTTGGTGTCTGGATAGCTCACAGCGAAGGCAAATTCAGCCTGCCTATGCCCATGGAACATTACAACATAGCACTCCGGTACAGTTACGATGCTTATCCCGGCAATCCCAACGGTTCGCCGCAGGGCATCGCCGGTATTTGCAGCGCCGACGGCCGCCATCTGGCAATAATGCCTCACCCCGAACGCAGCATTTATCCCTGGAACTGGGCACACTATCCAGATTTACACAAACATGACCAGATAACGCCATGGATAGAGGCTTTTGTGAATGCAAGAGAATGGATTAAGAAAAGTAGATGAAAAGAAATTCAAACTACCTGACCTGAGAATGGAAAATCAATGATTACAGTAAATTGTTTCGCAAAGATGAAATGCGTAAATTTTGCTGCATGCAATTAAAATTTCACCCATATTCCCGAGTGAAACAAAATGATTTCCAATTGTCCCGGAGTTTGTAGAAAAAATGAATTAGTATTATATATTGCCGATTGCTTGCTGATTTATTTCCATCCTTAAGAAGAATTAAATGCCTTTTGCTATATCATTAGCAACTGTATATCCATGAAATCGTGTCAAAAGAGTGAAGTTCGGAGATGTTTTTATTTTATATTTGAATAGTTTTTCTACTTTCGCAATATAAATTCAAATTTTATAGCCATGAACGAAACCATGGAAATTCTCGACAACGTAAGATTAAACTTCTCATCTTCAGGACTATTGGCACTGAACATCGTAATTGCATTTGTGATGTTTGGCGTTGCATTAGACATTAAAATTCAGCATTTCAGGGATGTGCTGATGAAGCCAAAGTCAGCGATAACCGGATTGATTTCTCAATTTCTGCTGCTCCCGCTGATTACGTTTATTTTTATTTTAATACTAAACCCCACGCCTACCGTTGCGCTTGGGATGATACTTGTTGCTGCCTGCCCGGGCGGAAATATTTCCAACTTTATGAGCTCCCTTGCCAAAGCAAATGTAGCGTTGTCAGTCAGTCTGACCGCATTTTCCACGCTTGCAGCCACCATTATGACGCCCTTAAGTTTTGCAGTTTGGGGCAAGCTTTATCTGAACTATTACAATGCATCGGGTGCAGGAACCTATCTGGTTCCCATAGAAATTGACTTTTTTCAGATGTTGCAGACCGTAGTAATTTTATTGGGAATTCCTGTTGTTCTGGGGCTTCTTTTTGCACAATATTTTCCCAGACTGACAGATAAAATTAAAAAACCGATGCGCCAGATATCCATTCTGGTTTTTATTGCCTATGTAATTATTCTGCTTTCAGCCAATTTCACAAACTTTATGAGATTTGTTCATGTTCTGTTTCTCATTGTGCTCATACATAATGCACTGGCATTAGTAACCGGTTTTGCTGCCGGAACAATACTGAGGCTTCCGCGAATTGACAGACGTACCATTTCTATTGAAACCGGCATTCAAAATTCAGGACTTGCACTGGTGCTCATGTTCAATCCGAAGATTTTTCCGCCGGAACTTGCATTGGGCGGAATGACCGTTATTGCAGCCTGGTGGGGAGTGTGGCACATTATCAGCGGTTTGGCTGTTGCAGGCTTTTGGTCAAGAAAATCTATACTCAAACCTGCTGTAGCAAAATAATAGTACCAAGAATCAGATATTTTCAAAAAAATCTGATTAAAAACTGCTGAATTTACTTTCTCCTTTTCCTTTTGTGCTGGCTTTTTCTGTTTGCCTGTGGCGGGTTTTTGAAAGTTTTTGCTGAATACCCTCCTCTTCGCTTTCGTGGATGAAATGCCCCCTGAAATTCCGGATCATCAATTTTTCGCTGACGGTCAATCTCCCTCAACTGTTTTTGACGCTCGTCAAACCCGGTTTCAACATATTCTGCACCGGCAGGCATTTCTACAACAGGCACTTCCATCCGAATCAGCTTCTGAACCTCTTTCCAGTGCCACTCTTCAGACGGATCAATAAGAGTAATCGCTTCGCCCTGATTTCCGGCACGTGCCGTGCGTCCAATACGGTGCACATAATCTTCATAATTATTGGGAACATCAAAATTAATTACGTGGCTCACATGGCTGGCATCAATTCCCCTTGCCGAAACATCGGTGGTAATCAAAATACGGACTTCGCCACTTTTAAACGACTGAATGGCATTGATGCGGCTGTTTTGTCCTTTGTTGGAATGCAAGATTCTTTTCTCGCCCTCTGCCTTTCGCTGGATAACTTTAAAAACCGCATCGGCATGTTCCTTCGTTTTAACGAAAATGATGACACGGGAAAAATTTGCTTCATCTTCCAGCAAATATTTTATCACATTGAGTTTCGTCCGGTAGTTTGGCACGCTGTAGGCGGTCTGATTCACTAACTCCACAGGAGTTGCTGATGGCGATGTTTCAATTTTCTCAA
>CAYNOQ010000060.1:0-15916 GCA_964398855.1 uncultured Mariniphaga sp.
ATTTTATAAATTTGTGTGTTACTCCGGGCTGATTTTGCAATTTCAAGTCTGGTTTTTTGTGTCGATTTTTACAAAATATATCAGGATATTGAAGAAATGTTTTGATATTTTTCTTTTTCGAAATAGCTGAAATAATGACCATAATCTCTTTACTTTGCAGATAAATTCAGAATTATGGCATACAGTCCGATACACCGGTTTTGTTATTTCAACGGGCAAAAGAGAGAAGTGGGTGATTTTAGTCCGATGCAGGCTTCCGGCGGAGTTTATGAAGTTTTGCGCATTTATGACGGAATTCCTCTTTTTCTTGAAGATCATTTAGAGCGGTTTGAAACTTCTGCTCTGCTTGCCGGAAGAAATGTCCGGTACAACAGCTCCCGGATTGCCGGATTTATTACGGCGCTTATCCGGGATAATGAAGTCTCGGAGGGAAATATCCTTATCTGGTCGGGCGATGCGTTGCTTGTCTGTTTTGTGCCGCACAATTATCCCGGTGCAGAATGGTACGAAACCGGTGTGCACTGCGGAATTCTGAAGGCAGAGCGAGATAATCCGAAAGCAAAGGTTTTTCAGACTTCGGTGCGCCAGATGGCTGACGAAATGATGGCAAAACAGGGTTTCTACGAAGTTTTGTTAGTTGACAGGGCAGGACGGATTACCGAAGGAAGCCGGAGCAATCTGTTTTTTGTAAAAAATGAGCAGCTGTTTACGCCAAAAGCCGGAGATGTTCTATCCGGGATCACGCGAAAAAAGATTATTTCATTGGCTCAGAATCAGGGTATTGAAGTCAATGAAACGGATGTCTTTCTTTCTGAAATATCACAATTTCAGGCGGCTTTTCTAAGCGGAACTTCACCTAAAATTTTACCGGTTTCGCAGGTTTCGGACTTGCGTTTCAATCCAAAAAACAGTTTGGTGCGGCAGCTCATGGAAGATTACGACAAGCTGATTGCCGGTTATATCCGGGAAAGAAAATGAGAATTTGCTTTGACTACTTAGCTGCCACTGTCTCAATCTCCACCATTACGCCAAGCGGCAGTTCCCGCACTGCAAAAGCTGCCCGTGCAGGGGGATTTTCGGGATAAAATCCGGCATAAACTTCATTCATCTCCTTAAAGTTTGCCATATCGCTGAGCAGGCAGGTAGATTTCACCACATCGGCAAAAGAGTATCCCGCCTCTTCAAGGATAACACCAATGTTTTTCATCACCTGTAATGTCTGCTCTTTTATTCCCCCGTCAACAATTTTCATGGTTTCGGGATGTAAAGGAATTTGCCCCGAAATGTAAAGTGTGCCGTTGATTTCAACAGCCTGGCTGTAAGGTCCGACTGCCTGCGGCGCTTTGTTTGTGTGAATTATTCGTTTCATGGATGTGAAATTTAGAAATTATCGTAATGGCTCTGTCTCTTTTCAAGCTTGAGGTCTTTCAGCATGGATGACTTCGCATTGATGGTAAAACTGTAGCTTTTCATATATCCGAAAGGAACAAAGTTAAACGACATAGACCAGCAATGCAAATCGCGGTTCAGGTTAAAAGTAGTGAAGGAGAACTCCTTAGCCATAATATCGAAGTTGGTATTTGCGCTGATTCTCCACTTGTCTGTCAGGCTCACATTGCCGCGCAGCCCGATGGTTTGCGTATATTTTCCCTTTTCGGAAGGTCTTCTCGGACCGGAGTAGTTAAAGCTGTAATCGAAGCCGAAATCCCATGGAATATTGAAGTCATAATAGTTCTCATAGTCTCCCGGCAGGATATTTTCATTTTCAATCATCTCTTTGTTGCGCTGTGCTTCACGCTCTCCCTGTTTCGATTTGAAATTCATGCCGAAAGAGAGGTTTGCGCGTGTTAGCCTTCCCAATTTTGCAAGACCGTGCTTTTCGTTCCAAACGTATTTGTGGATAGTAACTCCTTCATTATTTGTCATGTACGGATCAAGAACACCGCCCATATTCACACTGACTCCTGCAATGGTTGTGCGTGCCCTGATATTTATTGCCGAAAGATTCAGCGAGTCGGCAATCAGGTTATAGGAAGTACCAAAGCTGAAGTTATCGATAATTTTTACTTTTTTGTATTTCTGTTCCTCATCGGTTTTTGTGGTGTCACTGCGGGTTTCCAATACTTTCGCTTCTAAGTTGTTGTTCACCGACAACGAAACAGCGCCCGAAGCGCCTCTTCCGGGCGATCCGCCGTATATGCCGCCATCATTCACGTCGAAAAAGCGCCTTCTTTCGGTTTCGTCAATCTGCACATCCTGCCAGTAGCCAAACTTGTCGGCGCCAAAATCCGGTCGGTAGCTAAAGCTGAGCGATGGTGTCATTTTGTGCCTGATTCCCTTCACACTCGAATTGGGATTTCGCGGCAAAAACATTCCGTAGATGTTGGTTGAGGCGCTCAAGCTGTAGGAGTAGTCATAAACCCGGTTTAACCCGGAAATGGTGTCCACCCGGACGGTTCGCGGAATATTTGGCGGATTGTCAAAATCTCCGCCCTCCTCATAGGTGTAATTGTATTTTTTGAAATACCATTTTTCGTTATAGCTAAATCCCGGACTGAAATTGATGTGATTCAACAGGTTAAAGTTTGGCAGAGCGATTGGAATATTGTGTTGGATACCATTTTTCCAGTCCCGCACAAAAGATTTCTGTAAAATTTCCGACTCATGTGCAGTGATGGAGTTTCGCAGGTTTCCCGTGTAGTTTATTCCGAATTTTTCATACCATTTCAAAGAACCGGAACGCACTTTTTTGCGCAGTGGGTAAATTTTTGCCATACTGAAAGTCATTTCAGGCATCGAAAGCGTCAATGACGAGTCCATGGAATTTTGTGAATGCCTCATATTCACCGAAAGATTGTATGGTGTGTTTTCAAACTTCTTGGAATAGGAGATACTTGATGATTTCTGGCTGCGCAGGTAATTTTGAGCCGATATTGCATTTTGCTTATCGTAGCCGCTGGTTGAAAAATTCACACTTGCGGAAAAAGTCTGGTTGGGATTCGCTTTTGCATCCTGACTGTGATTCCATGTAATGGCAAACTGCTTTGACGGATTGTAGTCAATCTGCCCTTTTTCGCCAAAAATATTCATGTTGTATCTGAAATCGAACCCGCCGCTGTATTTGTAGCGTTTTCTGTAGTTTGAGTGTAGCTTTCCTGCCCATGAGCCTTTGGAGTAAATATCGCCACGCATTGCCAGGTCAAAGTATTCATTTGCAGCCCAGTAGTAACCGCCGTCGCGCAGGAAAAAGCCGCGGTTGTTCTCCTCTCCGTAGGTTGGTACCAAAATTCCTGAAGAGTAGCGGGGCGAATTGGGGAAAAATCCAAAAGGTAAAATGGGAAAATAGATGGGGAAATCCTCCAGCACCATATAGGCAGGACCGGTGATGATTTTATTGTTTGAAATCACCTTCGCTTTGGTCAGATGCAGATAAAAGTGCGGGTGGTCAGCATCGCAGGTGGTATATTTTCCATCTTTCAGCACAAAGGCATCCCGCGATATTTTTTTTGTGCGCTGGCTGTGCACAAAACCTTCCCCCTGCTGGGTAACCACTTCGGTGATGATTCCCTTTTCCGTATCGAAATTGTAGCGCAGGGTTTTCGACTCAAACTCCTCGCGTCCATCCTTAAAAACAGGTTTCTGAACTAAATTCCCGGTGGAGTCGATCAGCCCTTCGGCATAAACCTCTTTGGTTTCCAGATTCAGCTCAATAAAATAAGCTTTCAGCTCAATCTGCTGGTAGGTAACCTGTGCGTTGTTGTAGAGAAAAACCTTTTGCCCGTCAAAAGAGCCGATGATAGAGTCTTCTGCATGGTAATCTATCGGCGCTTCAATAACAGGCGGCTTCTCCTTTTGCTGAAGGGAGTCATTTGGTGTGACTGAACCGGTCATAATTGTATCGCCATCCTGAATAAAAAAAGGAATTGAGTCCGCCAGAAAGGGAATAGCACCTAACGTGTCGGGAAAGGATATGTCCGTTACGAGACGTTTCGGTTCTGTCTCCTGACCAAAAATCAGCAAGGGAATAACGGCTAAAAGGTATGTCGCTACTATTTTATACAATATATTCTTGCAATAACATGCTTTTCCATGGCATAACGCGCAAAATTAAAAATAAGGGCTATACCTGTGGTTAATAAATGCAAAATAATACTAAATTTCTATTTTTGTTTTCAAATTGGCAATCTGCATGAAAAGAATATATGATTTATTGCTTGCGATAGTCTGCTTTTTGATGGTTCCCGGACTTTCTGCCCAAACCGGCGGCGCTGGCAGTATCAGAACAGTTGTAATTGACCCGGGACATGGCGGAAAAGACCCCGGTGCAGTCTCCGGGAATGCGAAAGAGAAAGATATCGTTCTTGATATTGCTTTAAGGTTGGGAAATCACATCCGCACTGCATTTCCTGGTGTTAAAGTGATTTATACCCGCGACAAGGATGTTTTTGTGCCGCTGTTTCAGCGTGCGGCAATTGCCAATAAAAACAGCGCCGACCTGTTTATTTCCATCCATGTGAATGCTGTTTCTAAAGGTTCGGCGCAGGGAACTGAGACCTTTATTTTAGGGCAGCATCGCTCGAATGAAAACCTTGAAGTGGCAAAGAAAGAGAATGCGGTGATTCTGCTTGAAGATGATTATCAAACCATTTATGAAGGATTTGACCCTAATTCGCCGGAGTCATACATCATGTTTGAACTGGTTCAGGATGAGTATATTGAGCAAAGCGCCATGCTGGCAGCAGCCGTTCAGGAGCAATTCAGAACAAATGCCAGACGGATTGACAGAAGTGTAAAACAAGCCGGTTTCTTAGTGCTCCGGCAAACAGCAATGCCCGGTATTTTAATCGAAACCGGATTCATAACCCATTCCGCGGAGCGAAGTTATTTAATGAGCGATTCGGGGCGAAATGCACTGGCAATTTCAATTTTTGATGCATTTAAAGCGTACAAAAAAAAGATTGAAGCCAAAAGCGGTTTTTTGGTTTCTTCATCACGGGAGATAAAACAGGAAACTCCCGGGACAACCTTTTTGCCTGAAATAAGCGAGAAAAAAAGCAGTTACTATTTTTCTGTACAGATAGCTTCCCTTTCGGCAGCGGTGGAAACAAAAGCGGCAAATTTTAAGGGCGAACAGGATGTTTTTATGCAAAGCACCGGAAATACCTACCGCTATTTTTGCGGAAAATTTCAAAGTCCGGAACAGGCACGAGCTGCACAGAAACGGCTGCGTTCAAAATTTAAGGGCGCTTTTGTGGTCGCTTTTGAAGACGATATTTTAATCCCCGTTGAAAAAGCTATCGGTAAAATGTAGCCGGTTTTTCACAATTCATAGGTAGAGTTCGGAGTGAATTGATTAATTTTACCTGATTATTTTGGATATAAAAACGATTAAATAAGATTATGAAATTATCAAAAATTACAAAGCTCGGAATCCTTATCGTGATTTCAGTCACAATGTTGATTTGGGGGCTGAGCTATCTTAAAGGAAACGATATTTTCAAAAGAAATAACAGTTATCATGTTGTTTATGACCGCGTTGAAGGATTGACACAATCCGGAGATGTGGAGCTGAGCGGTTATAAAATCGGGCAGGTTCAAAAAATCAGGTTTTTGCCCGACAACAGCGGACGTCTGGTAGTAACCTTCACGATTGACTCATCCGTAAAACTCCCCGTAAATACCGTTGCGCAAATCATCAGCAGCGACCTGATGGGAACCCGCTCCATCAAATTAAACCTCGGGCAATCCGACCGGTTTTACAACAGCTACGATACCATTCCCGGTGCAGTGGAGCGCGACCTCAAGGAAGAAGTGAGCATGCAGGTGCTACCCATAAAAAACAGGGCAGAAGCTCTGTTGGGAACGCTCGATTCCGCCTTAACGGTGCTCACCGTGATTTTCAATGAAGATGCACGGAAAAATCTTTCCGAAAGTTTCGAGAATATCAATCAGACTATTGTCAATGTACAAAAGACGACTCACGATATGCAGGAAATTGTATCGACAAAACGGGGAAGTATTGAAAATATCATTGCAAACATTGATAATGCAACCACCGCTTTTGACAAGAACACCGGGGAATTTGAAAAGATCATTAAAAATCTGGCTGCTTTGAGCGATACGCTCTCCATGCTTTCGGTCTCTCCCGTGCTTGACAATATCACCGAAATCACCGAAAAAATCGGGAATTTGCTGGCGCGGCTTGAAGCAGACGACAACACAGCCGGATTGCTTTTCAACGATGACCAGCTCTATCTGTCCCTCAATCAGATTGCCGACAATCTCAATCTGCTGATGACCGATGTCAGGGTAAATCCTGAACGCTATGTGAAGTTTTCTGCAATTGATCTGGGAAGAAAGGTATATGTTGACGCTTCGCGCAACACTTCACCGGATATTATTTTCAAAGTTCATCTGATTTCTTCGGAAAACAAAATTTCACCGGATGCTGAAATTTTCAAAGAGCTTGGTCCTGTGGAAGAGTATGAAATCAGCGAAGCATTCACCTACCTTGCCGGTTCGTCGCACTCTTTTTCAGAAATATTAGAGCTGCACCAGAAAGCGGTTCGCCAATTTCCTGACGCCTCAGTGGTTGCATTTCGCAACGGGAAGCTGATTAAACTGGAAAAAGCGCTCAGATTGTTGAAATAATACTTTTTTTATTGTTGAAAACCGGAAAATGCTGCCGGCTGCATCAATGCAGTTTTTACAGCATTTTTTCGCCAAAAAATCCATTTTGTCAAGATACGGTATCCATTATATTTTGCAAATGTTCATAATTTTGATTTGTTATTTCATAATTTTGTGTTCAATAACAATAATCTAACACAACCCCACGCTTAGGTTATTGTCAGTCAGGTTGTTGTATCTCCATTTGCTGATTGTCAGCGCTTTAAGAAAAATTAAAAAAAAATAAAAAAATAATCATCTCATTCTTAAACCAATATACTTTTTTTGAGAAAATCAATAGCAAAAGAATTTTTTTATTCACATTTTTTTTGCAATTTTTGTTCGTGGGAATTAAAGAATTTTGTTGAACATTAAAATCTTTCATAAATTAAATGGATAAAAAGCATCAAACTGCATGGGAAAACTGTCTTGAAATAATTCGTGATAATGTGCCGGCCAGTAGTTACAGAACATGGTTTGAACCGATTGTGCCTGTAAAACTTAAAAATAATGTATTAACCATTCAGGTGCCCAGCGCTTTTTTTTACGAATATCTTGAAGAACAGTTTATCGATATTCTGAAAAAGACACTCCGTATGGTCTTGGGCAACGGAGCCAAATTGGAATATAATGTAGTTGTAGGTCCCGGAAATTTAGGTGTCTCTGAAGGCAACGGTGACCCGCTGACTGTTAAATATCCAACCAGCAGTTCCACAAAAATTCAAAATAAACCGCTTAACATTCCCTTGTTGCCGGATGAAAAAAGGTCTATTCGAAATCCCTTTATTATACCCGGCATTCAAAAGCTGCAGATTGATCCGCAGCTGAAACCCGATAATACTTTTGAAAATTTTATTGAAGGAGACTGCAACCGCCTTGCTCGAAGTGCCGGCTTTGCCGTGGCGCACAATCCGGGCGGAACGGCTTTCAATCCGCTGATGCTTTACGGAAATTCGGGATTGGGCAAAACCCATCTGGCACAGGCAATCGGTATTGAAGTGAAAGAGCACATGCCCGACAAGGTGGTGTTGTATGTAAATGCAAATAAATTTCAGACACAGTTTACGGAAGCAACCCGAAACAATAACCGGAACGATTTTCTCCATTTTTATCAGATGATTGACGTTTTGATTCTGGATGATGTGCATGAATTTGCCGGAAAAGAGAAAACTCAGGAAACTTTCTTTCATATTTTCAATCATCTTCACCAAACGGGAAAACAGCTAATTCTGACATCCGACAAACCGCCAATTGAGCTGAAAGGGATGGAACAGAGGCTGTTGTCGCGATTTAAGTGGGGGCTGACCGCCGATTTGCAAACTCCTGATTTTGAAACCCGCATGGAGATACTTCGCCGGAAAACATATAAGGACGGCATCACCCTTTCCGATGAAGTGATGGAATATATCGCTTCGCACGTAACAAATAATGTTCGTGAACTGGAAGGCGCCCTGGTGTCACTCCTTGCACAATCCACGCTTAATAAACGCGAAATTACTCTTGACCTCACTGCCAAGCTTATTACCAAACTGGTGAAAAATTCCAGAAGGGAGCTCTCAATCGAATATATCTCAAAAGTGGTTTGTGACTATTTCGATATGCCGGTGGAAACCATTCAGGCAAAAACGCGCAAGCGGGAAATTGTTCAGGCGAGGCAGATTACCATGTTTTTCTCTAAAAATCTCACCAAGCACTCTCTGGCATCTATTGGCGCACAGGTTGGCAACAAGGATCATGCAACCGTTTTGCACGCCTGCAAAACCGTAAAAAATCTCCGGGATACCGATAAAAATTTCAGGCAATACGTGGAAGATATTGAGAAGAAATTAACCATGTAGTTTAGCTGAAAACCGGGCTGATGCCCGATTCTTGAAAACAGCGGCTTTTTTAACAAAAAAGGCGCAGATTAATACGAATGGATAGTTACAAAACCATAAAATCACCCAGTGAAGGTTATTTCAGAGACAAGGGCAGCCGTTTTTTAGCCTTTGCATATCCTGTTCAGACCGAAGATGAAATTGGTGAAATTCTTGCCCGTCTGAAAAAGGAGTATCACAACGCCCGCCACCATTGCTACGCCTGGAGACTTGGCGCAGAAACCATCACATTCAGAGCCAACGATGACGGAGAGCCTTCATCCACAGCGGGGAAGCCCATTCTCGGACAGCTGCTGAGCAATGAACTCACCAACATTCTTGTTGTTGTGGTGCGCTATTTTGGTGGAACTTTGTTAGGAACCGGCGGACTGATTAGCGCATACCGCGCGGCAACCGCTGATGCCATCAGCAATGCAAAAATCATCACGAAAATTATTGAAGACAAATACCGGTTGAAATTTTCCTATAAGGAGATGAATGAGGTGATGCAGATTATTAAACAGGAAAATCTAAATATCCTGAACACCAATTTTGAACTTGACTGTGCGCTTGATTTTTCTGTTCGCAGGTCGGAGTCTGACAAAGTCAGGGAGATTTTTGAGAAATTTTGGGGTGTGAAGATAGAATATCTGGATTAAGGTTAAAGCTGTTGATAAAATAGTGAAAAAAACCGGCTGAATTTGACGTTTGCTTTTTAAAACTTTATAATTTTGGATTTTATGATGAAACGAAAACAGAATCACTGCTATTTGATTTGCAGCAGACAAAACTTCCGCAGCAAAATTCTTAATTCCGCTTTCTGTCGTTTCTTCATAAAGAAGTTCTTGATTAAAAAGATGATTTTAAAGGAAAAACTTAACGTTTTTCAGCAACAGGAAGCCAGTATTTTATTGTATTAAAATATTGGCTTTTTTATTGAAAAAATGATATTTAAAACATATCGCATGAAACGAGATTTAATTTCAATTACGGACTACACCAGAGATGATTATCTGAAAATAATGCGTCTTGCAGCGGAATTTGAAACCAATCCCAACCAGAATTTGCTGCATGGAAAAGTTGTTGCTTCCCTTTTTTTTGAACCGTCAACACGTACAAGGCTCAGCTTTGAAACAGCCATCAACCGGCTTGGCGGACGCATTATCGGAATTGCCGATCCGGGAAGTTCCAGCGCCAGCAAAGGGGAGACGCTTCACGACACTATCAAAATGGTGAGCAGCTATGTCGATTTAATAGTTATTCGTCACCCGTTAGAAGGCGCTCCGCGCTATGCTGCCGAAATTTCTCCTTCGCCGGTCATCAATGCCGGCGATGGCGCAAACCAGCATCCAACGCAAACGCTGCTCGATCTCTATTCCATAAAAAAGACACAGGGAACGCTTGATAATCTCAATATTTTCGTGGTTGGCGACCTGAAATACGGGCGAACCGTGCATTCGCTGCTCATGGCGATGTCGGAGTTTGAAAATCCGGTTTTCAACTTTATTGCTCCGCCTGAAATGCAGATTCCCGGGGAATATAAAATTTACCTTCGTGAAAAAGGAATTCGCTTTTATGAGCACACCGAATTTACGGATATTATCAGCGAAGCCGACATTATTTATATGACCCGCGTTCAGAAAGAGCGTTTTTCTGATCCCATGGAGTATGAAAAAGTAAAAAATGTCTATATCCTGAGAAATTACATGCTCGAAAAAACGAAACCCAATCTGAGAATCCTGCATCCGCTGCCGCGGGTTAATGAAATTCACACAGATGTGGATAAAAATGAGAAAGCCTACTATTTCACGCAGGCGCTCAATGGCGTCTATGTCCGGGAAGCGATTATATCTTATATAATGAACCTTAAATAAAAATGCAATGGTCAAACGTTTGAAAAACAAGCCGAAGCTGAAAGTGAGCGCCATCAAGGATGGAACTGTCATTGATCACATACCCGCACAGTATCTGTTTAAGGTGATTTCGATTCTTGATCTCGATAAAGTTAAAAATCAGATAACATTCGGCACCAATCTGGAGAGCGCAAAGCTGGATAGAAAAGCGATTGTTAAGGTTTCAAACAAATTTTTCAAAGATGATGAAATCAACAAGATTGCGCTGGTTGCCCCCCATGCTAAGCTGAATATTATTCGTGATTATCAGGTGGTTGAGAAAAGGGTGGTGGAGATTCCCAAAGAAATTATCGGCATAGTCAGGTGCTTTAACCCGATGTGTATCACCAATCATGAAAATATTACCACAAGTTTTCAGGTTGTAAGTACTTCACCCATTGCATTAAGGTGTAAATATTGTGAAAAACACACTGCCGGCGATCAGATAAAGATGTTGTAAAATAATCTTCACAAATCGAATGCAGACAAAAGGTTTTTTATATCTTTGCGCAGCAAAAGAAAAAAGTGCTTTGCACTAAGAAAGTTCATTTCAAAAAGCCCAGATGGCGGAATTGGTAGACGCGCTAGTTTCAGGGACTAGTGTCCATTCGGATGTGCAGGTTCGAGTCCTGTTCTGGGCACCAATATTTGAACGCCCCCAAAGTTTCTTCTTTAAATAAATTAATCTGGATTTTTTTAGCACCCATTTTATGTTTTTTCAGAAAGCTAACAAGTTTAATGTCAGAGTAAAATGTCTTTTAGTTTCGGGTTTGTCTCTCCCTTTTGTTAATTTCTAATTTAGAATCAGTATAAAATAAGGAGTGTTAATAACTTTTTTTTATAACATTTGTTATTAATTACTTTACCTAAAACAGTAAAACATGTATTGTAAAATTTCCAATACTTTACAAATACAAAGCAAATCAGTTCAATACTACTCTCTTATCTGAAACGCCGAAAAACTAAATTATTTTGGATTAAAAAAAAGATTCTCCCCAGCATTTTCCTAATTAGAAAAAATAGTTGGATTCTAAGATTTTCTAATTAATGAAACTTTGAATTTTGAGTAGATTGAGCACTTTTAATGCTGAATTGAAGTTTCGTTTTTGCTCTTTTTAAATTACCTGCTATAGAAAGTATTAGTTTACTTATTTCTTTTTTAATATGTTTGTTAACTTTTTATAAACCCTTTATCAAGTTGACAGATATGAATTTAGTTAACTTTATGCTATCTTTGAGGATTTCGGGCAAGTATGCTGAGAAGATAATTTCAGACATATCATTGACGAATGCTCAGTCATTAATCAAGAGTTATCGCTATTGTTTGGTTATACTGTTTGTGTTACTATTTTCCTACAGTAATGCAACTATCTATTATGTTAGCTCATCTGGCAATGATGCCAACTCCGGGACAAGCCCTGACCTTCCCTGGAAAACTTTAGCTAAGGTTAATAGTTTTACCCCCACTCCCGGTGATCAGATTTTATTCAAACGTGGAGACGAGTGGAGTGGTTCAATCACAGTTAAAACTTCCGGTACATCGGGAAATCCTGTAGTTTATGGCGCCTATGATGTAGGTGAAAAACCTATCATCTGGGGTGGAAGAGAAGTTACGGGATGGACTTTACATTCAGGAAATATTTATAAGGCAACTGTTAATAACCTGATTAACCAGTTGTTTTGTAACGGGGAGAGAATAAGTATCTCCCGTCATCCAAACGCCGGATACATAAGTATTAATGCTATTTCAAATGACAGGACATTTTCATCAAGAGATTTATCCGGGACCGACTGGAGCGGAGCAACTGCTATTTTGAGATTTGTTCCCTGGTCGTTTGAAGGTAGAAAAATTGTAAGTTCTTCGGGTAATTCAGTTACGATTAGCAGTACTACTCACTACACTTATGCGATGGACGTTAATGATCCGTTTTTTGTGATTAACAGTTTAGCTACTTTGGATGGACCGGGGCAATGGGCTTATGATGAATCTTCGAAAACTGTTTATTTGTGGACGCCTGACGGAAGCTCCCCGGCTAACAGTAAAGTAGTGGTTTCGGAAATGAACAATGGATTCCATGGTAGCGGAGTTAAAAATATCACCATTCAGAATTTAATTATCAAAGGATTTCAAAAAGATGGAGTTTCATTTTCCGGTTTGTGTAGCAATATAGTTGTTGATAATTGTGATCTGGTTGATAATTATGAATGCGGAATTCAATTGTACGACAATGAAGCAACCAACAATATCACAATCACAAATAACTATATATCAGGCTCAAACAGAGATGGGGTTCGGTTGACCGGAGCAAACTGCAACATTTCAGATAATGTTGTTGAGAATATTTCTCTGATTGAAAATATTGGAATAGATGCTTTTGTTGATTCATGGAATGCAGCTTGCGGAATGCTTTTATATCCCATTAGCCAGAGCCTGGTTAGTTACAACAAGTTGAATAATATCGGATATAATGGCATTATGTTTAGAGGACCGAACAATGTTATTGAATATAACAGAGTTAATCAGTCTTGTTTAACACTGCAGGATGGTGGCGGAATTTATAGTCATGCTAAAGCCATCGGAAGTGTTGTAAGAAATAATATTATTTCAAGTAATGGTCCCAGTTGGGACGAAAACAGTTTTGGTATCTATCTGGATGATACATCAGAAGGAGTTACCCTGAAAGATAATACTGTATTTGAGACCAATGGCAGCGGAATATTTATACACAATACTGTAAGTATTAATGTAACGGGCAATACTCTTTTTAGTAACAAGGGTTGTGAGTTTTTAGCACGCCATGACAGAGAAGATCTGCCGATGGAAAATAATTTCATAACGGAAAATACTTTCTTTGTGAAAATTGCAAACGATGCCCGAAAAACCATGAAATTATGGTGCGAACCCGGATTAAAACATGGAGTGTCAACGTCCTACAATTTACATGGTTGTCCGGAAACCAACTCAATTTATTATATAAGACCTCCTGAGTACTGGGATTATCAAACCATTGAGTTGTTTCAGCAGGTAAGTGGCATGGGGCAGGGAGATAAACGTGCGGTAGTGTCAAATTATAAAAACTCAACGTTATTTTATAATGATTCAAAAAGCGATAAGACTTATAATTTAACCGGGGGAACTTATCGTGATTTAGACGGTAATGTTGTTACCAAACTTACGTTAAAACCTTTTACTTCCAAAATACTTGTTTCTGAAAATTCAGCAACTCCTCAAAATAATAGCCCGGTTATTAATAATCAGATTTTTGAAATAGAAGGTGATATTCAAAATAACAGCTTTATTGGGAGGGTTGAGGCAAGTGATCCGGATAAGGGACAAATGCTTAGCTATGCTATAATCGGAGGAAATGAAACCGGATGGTTTTCAATAAATTCACTAACCGGAGAAATAACTGCAAATGAAAACATTAATGTAACGAATAATACGACTGTGAAACTGAGTGTTGAGGTGAAGGACAACGCACCGAATTCACTGTCAGCCACAGCCACTGTTACAATAAATATAAAATCATCTCCAAAGGATACTGAAGACGACACAACAGATACGGGAAACGACGATACGGCAGATTCAGAGGGCAGTACAACTGCTCCGGAAATTGACACCACAATTCCGGTTATTTCTATTTTCAGCATTCCCAATACATATACATCGCTGGCAGTTCCGGTAATAAACTTTATTGCTTCAGATAATGAGTCAGTTACAGGATATTTGATAACAGAGCAATCTTATCGCCCACAAGCTAATGACAGCAGGTGGAGCTCAACAGTTCCAACACAATATACTTTCAGTACCGAAGGGGATAAAACTCTTTATGCCTGGACAAAGGATGCTGCGGGAAATATTTCAAACAGCTTCAGCGCTACTGTCAGAATAATATTACCAAAAGCTACCTCTTCATTTTCGGAATATTTATTTGAAGAAAGCGGTGGTACGTATGTGTTCGATTCTCAGGGCTCCAATACTGGCTCCATCAAAAATGAGGGAAAAAGAGTAGCAGGAATAAAGGGAAACGGTTTAAGGCTTACCGGTTCAGGATATGTTCAACTTGGAAAAACCTTTGGCAAAGAGGTAGAGGATGAGGTTTCTGTTAGCGCCTGGATAAAACCAAATTCAACAACGGGCGATTTTCAGGGAATAGTTATGCATGGCGGTTCAAATCTGGAGACATTTGGACTTTATATTCTTCCGGGCTCGAGCTTAATAGGTTTTGCAACAGCAGGAACAACTTCTCCGTGGCTAACAGCCGCAGGCATAAATAAATTATGGGATGGAAACTGGCACCATTTGGCAGCAACATATGATGGCACAGAGAAAATTATTTATCTCGATGGTGAAGTAATTGCAAAAGCAAGCGCAAGTGGTTCAATAGATTCGGGTGAAGGGTATAATTTGCTAATTGGTGCGGGACGCGATTATGAATCTCCGATTTATTTATACGAAGGAATAATAGACGAAGTGAGAATATATAATTATGGATTGATCCCAGCTGAAGTTGAAGATTTGTTTAATCTGACGGAAATAAAATCTTTAACAGTTTATGAGTCAGAGGATATCTCTATTTGTCAGGGGAGTTCTTATGCCGGCTGGACAAAGACCGGGCACTACGAAAGAACTTTAAAAACAAGCTTGGGAGCCGATAGTATAATTACCACGAATCTTATTGTAAACCCGGTTTATAATATTACCGAGGCAATCACAATAACGGAAGGGGAAAACTATTTGGGCTGGACCAAACCGGGAAAATATGTGCGGGTATTGCCAACCATATCAGGATGCGACAGTACAATAACTACAAATTTAACCGTGAAACCAAATTATTATACCCAGTCAGTAAAATTGCAGAAAGGGTGGAATATTTTTTCTTCTTACCTGAATCCGGTCAATCCGGAAATTGGAGATGTGGTAAAAACACTTCGCGATAATAACTGGTTAATAAAAATTGAAGATGAAAATGGAAATACGTATGAAAGAGGCTCAAAATCGAGTTCATGGATAAACAGCATTGGAAATATTGAAAAAACCAAGGGGTATAAAATTCAGGTTAATTCAAATTGTACTTTTGAAATAACAGGAAGTGCCATTAATCTTCCTTTGGATATTCCACTAAAAAAAGGATGGAATATTATTTCCTTTCCAATTAATGGCTCTGTCAATGCGATGGATATAATTCAGCCGCTAATCGATAAAAACCTGCTTGTTAAAGTTCAGGATGAAAGTGGTAACTCTATTGAAAAATGGCACTGGTTTAACAGTTCCAGATGGTATAATCGGATTCATAACTTTAATAGCGGTAAAGGCTACTTAGTTCAGGTTAATGCCGATTGTGTTTTGCAAATAAAAAGCAGTTACAAAAAATCCGCGATCGATGTAGATGTGACAGGTACCGAGGAAACAGATCACTTTAGAGTTGCATATAATGGAAACGGTTCAGGACACATGAATATCAATATTGTAGGTTTGAGTGAATTACTTTTTCAGGC
>CAYNOQ010000061.1:0-15673 GCA_964398855.1 uncultured Mariniphaga sp.
CTAAAATAAGCAATACATTACGTTTCATGATTTTTGATTTTGATTTATATAAAAAGCTTTTCAGCTAAATTATGCAAAATTGATTTATGAAACCCAATGATTTTCACCCAATAAATTACAAAAAGCACAACTCACTGTGGCATAATGCGAAACAGTAGCTGACTTAATAGTTTTTTGAGCTTTCGCTATCTATCGCGATTGATATTATTAATAGTATTAAAACCTTTCCAGTTTTGAGAAAAAGAAATCGGCTTCAATTATTGCATTCTCGTCACTGTCGGAACCGTGAACCGCATTTTGCTGAAGACTTGTGCCATACAGTTTCCGAATGGTGCCTTCTGCTGCATTTTCCGGGTTGGTGGCACCTATAAAACTTCGGAAATCTTCCACAGCATTCTCTTTTTCAAGAAGAACAGCCACAATCGGACCCGAACTCATAAACTCCACTAACGAGTCAAAAAAGGGTTTTCCCTGATGAACTGCATAAAAAGCGGCAGCCTGTTCCGTTGTCAACTGTGTGAGTTTCATTGCTCTTATCCGAAATCCGGCTTCGGTAATCATATTTAATATTGCACCTGCATAATTCTTTTTGAAAGCCGTCGGCTTTATCATTGTAAAAGTTTGGTCTCCTGCCATTTTCAAAGTTATTTTAAATTTTAAACTTCCGCAAGATATACAAAATTTGGGGAAGGTAATCTTTGTGAACGCTGCATATTTCTTATCTTTGCCGGTTCAATTATATTTAATTCTGATTTTGAAAAATACCGAAAATAGCGTTTTCAGTGAACTTAAAAAGTTGTTGACGGCAAAACCCGGGAGGGTTGTTCTGGTAACACACGAGAATCCCGATGGCGATGCAATCGGCTCCTGTATTGGGCTTGGCGAAGTGCTGAAAAATATAGGGCATCAGGTTAATATTATTGTACCCAACGACTACCCTGAATTTCTTCATTGGTTTTCGAGTAAAGTTGAAATTACCGTTTACAGAAACAATGCGGAAAAAGCGCAGAAAATTCTGGCAGAGTCCGACATACTTTTTTGTCTCGATTTCAACGAACCGAAACGCACCCGGAACCTTGAAGATAAAATAGTGCAATTTTCCGGCACAAAAGTGCTCATTGACCATCACCCCCACCCTTCGCAGTTTTGCAACATTTCCGTTTCAGAGCCTGAATACAGCTCCACCTGCGAATTGGTATTTGATGTGGTAAATAAAACAGAGTTGACCGAATTTATGAACCGTGAAGCGGCGGAAGCGCTTTTCACCGGAATTATGACCGACACCGGTTCATTCAGCCATAATATTTTACGTGCGAATCTGTTTAAAACTGTTGCCCGGCTCATAGAATGGGGCATCAATACAGAAAAAATTCACGAAGCGGTCTATCACAATTTTTCAGTCAGCCGCATGAAGTTGCTGGGTAACAGCCTTTCACAAAAAATGAAAGTTTTCCCGGAATATCGTTCCGCCGTTATCTGGATTTCACAAAAAGAGCTTGAAGAATTTAATTTTCAGCCGGGAGATGCCGAAGGTTTTGTTAATTATCCGCTCTCTATAAATAATATCGTTTTTAGTGCGTTATTCATGGAGAAAAAGGATTACACAAAAGCATCCTTCCGCTCGAAAGGGAACTTTCCGGCAAACAGCTTTTCAAAGGAGCATTTTTCGGGAGGCGGACATCTGAATGCAGCAGGCGGAGAAACAAAGTTATCACTAAATCAGGCAGTTGAAAAGTTTGAAGAGCTTTTAAACGAATATAAAGAACAGCTATTGGAAACAATTATTTAATAGATAAAACATGAAAACAAAATTATTTACACTTGTTGTGGTTTCAGCTTTTTTTATCATCTCACTTCCTTCATGTTTCAAAGATGATTCAAAAAAATATACAGCCGAGGAGGAGGTGATTCAGAGGGAAGCATATCTGGACAGCATGAGAAACAGATATGAAGTTCACAAAACCGAAAAAGGAGTTTACTACATTATTGTTGATGAAGGCGAAGGCGATTTTGCAAGAGCAGGAGATACTTTAACAATTGGTTATCAGGGTTTTTTCATTGATGGAGTGCTATTTGATTCATCAGAAATTAATTTTCCCAACGGGAAAATGGAATTTGTGCTTGAAGGCGATGAAACCCGTATGATTCCCGGGTTTGAAGACGGCATAAAAGTAATGAACAAAGGAGCAAAAGTGCAACTTATCATTCCTTCGGAGTTGGCATACGGAAGCCAGTGGAATTATAATATTCCGCCATATCAGACTTTGATTTTTGTAATTAAGCTGCATGATATAAAACCATCTAATCTTTAAAATTTATGCGTATTAAAATGAAACGCCATATCATTTTCATGGCAATAGCCATTGCAGCCGGAGCTGTTTTTTCCTGCAAGGATAACAGCCTGGAAAAACAGCGGATGAATGAATTGAAAAAGCTGGATGAATTTATCAGGGCACACTATACCAATGCAGTTCCCAAACCTTCGGGATTGTACTTTTTCCCCGAAGAAGAAGGCATCGGGGATTCCATTAAAATTAACGACAGGGTTCAGGTATTTTTCACCGTTATGACGCTTGACAGCAGTTTGGTGGATTACACCGGACGATACGAGCCAAGCGAAGTGATTGTTTTACATCCTTCGCAGCTCACTTCTTCTGCTCAGGTTACAGAAGAAACTTTGGCGCTGCATGAAGCGCTCACCTATATGAAAAAAGGCTCAAAGGCAGTACTGGTTTTCAACTCAGCGTTGGGATTTGGGCAATACGGTTCATATAATGTCGGCGGATTCCGCTCAATTATTATGGAGCTTGAAGTTTATAAGGTATTCCCTGCCAATCCTTCCGAAGAAGAAACGGAATAGCATTCTCTCAATCAATCACTTTCGATGTCCAGGATTGAACTCCTGAAAAAATTACTGCCCGGGTTTATTCCCCTTTTCGTTTTCATTGCTGCCGACGAAATCTGGGGGACAAAGACCGGGCTGATTGTTGCCGTTGCCGTTGGTATTGCTGAAATGGCATGGGTTGCCGCACGTGAAAAGCGGCTGGATACATTCATTCTTTTTGACACCCTGCTTTTAGTTGTACTTGGTGCGGTTTCCATTCTTTTGGAAAACGATCTGTTTTTCAAGCTGAAACCGGGTCTGATTGAACTGATTTTGGTTGTAATTCTGGGAGTTTCTGCCTTTTCCGGGCTGAACATCATCGGGTTGATGAGCCGGCGCTATCTGAAAGATATGCAAATAAACAAAGTGCAGGTGAAACAGATGCAGAAAAGTCTGAAATCACTTTTCTATATTTTTACCGCACACACTTTGCTGGTTTTTTATGCCACTTTTTTTCTGAGCAAGGAAGCCTGGGCATTCATCAGCGGCGGATTGTTCTACATGATTTTTGGCGCCTATTTTCTTTTTGAATTTATCAGGCAGAAGAGGAAACAAAAAAGCTTTTCAAATGAAGAGTGGGTTCCGTTGGTTGATAAAACCGGAAAAATCACGGGACAAGCGCCACGCAGTCAGGTTCATAACGGCAGCAAACTGCTGCATCCGGTAGTGCATTTGCATGTTTTAAATCCCAAAAAAGCAATATTATTACAGAAACGCCCGAAGACAAAACTCATTCAGCCGGGGAAATGGGATACTGCCGTCGGCGGGCATATTTCGGCAGGTGAAACCGTTGAAGAGGCTTTAAAAAAAGAAGCTTATGAAGAGATTGGCTTGATCGGTTTTTCTGCACACCTGATCGGAGTATATGTCTGGAAATCAGAAATTGAAAAGGAGTTGGTTTATCTTTTTGTTACTTACGACTATAAAAACTTTCGTATCCAGTCTGATGAAGTTGAAGAAGCCAGGTTTTGGACAAAAAATCAGATTGAGAAAAGTATTGAAAAAGGAATTCTCACCCCCTCCTTTGAGCATGAATATCAGATTTTGAAAGAGAAAGGACTGCTCTGAAACAATAAGGTTCTTCAATATTATTCCGATTTTATTTTCCTATCAGAAAGATTGCGGGTTGCTTATGCAAATCGGGAGCGCTTTTTTTCCACTGCGCTACCGTTTTTGTGGAAATAAACTCATTTTCACCGGTCAGATTGGCTGCAATACAGAGCAAAATATCGGGGGAGCATGTTTTCAGCAACGCTTCAACCAGCTGGTTATTCCGATAGGGAGTTTCAATAAAAATCTGTGCCTGCCCGCTGCTTTTCAGCTGCCTTTCCATCTTCAGAATGGAATCGGCACGCTCTTTAGGTTTCACCGGCAGATAGCCGTTGAATGCAAAATTTTGTCCGTTTAATCCGGAAGCCATCAGCGCAAGAAGTATCGAAGAAGGTCCCACAAAAGGAACTACTTTTATGCCCTTTTGGTGGGCAAGCCTGACAATTTCAGCGCCCGGATCGGCAACTCCCGGGCAACCGGCTTCGGAAATAATAGCCATGTTTTCACCCTGTTCCAGCGGATGCAGATATTCCGGCAGATTTTTAGGCAGCGTATGTTTATTCAGCTCATAAAACCTAAGCTTATCAATATCTGTCTCAGGATTAATCTGCTTGATAAATCTGCGGGCAGTCCGGATGTTTTCCACAATAAAATGACCGGTTGCGGCGAGTGCACCGGAAATTCCTGCCGGAAGCACATCTTTCCAGTCGCCTTCGCTGAGCACATTAGGTATTAAAAAGAGTTGACCCATCGGAAAATTTTTCTGTAAAATTACAGTTAATCACGGTTTCCGCAACCTTTTATTAATTTTGTGAGATGATTAAAAATGAAAAACCTGAAATTGAAGCCATTTTTTTAGGCACCGGAACATCACAGGGTGTTCCGGTAATTGGCTGTGATTGTGCTGTTTGCCAGTCAAACGATTCGAAGGATAAACGTTTGCGCTCTTCGCTGCTGCTTAAAATCAACGGAAAAAACTTTGTGATTGATGCAGGTCCCGATTTCAGACAGCAAATGCTGCGTGAGCAAATTAAAGCGCTAAATGCCATACTGTTGACTCACGAACATGCCGATCACATTTTAGGTTTGGATGATATTCGTTCCTTCAACTGGCTGCAGAAAAAGCCTACCGATATATATGCGGAAGAGCGGGTGCAGGCAACGTTGAAGCGAATTTTCGACTACGCTTTTGCGGAACATAAATATAAAGGACTACCCGAAATGGCGCTTCACAACCTGAGCGATGAGCCATTCTGCATCGGCGAAACCGAAATTATCCCGATTCGGTGTTATCACAACAAACTCCCCGTTTATGGATTCAGGGTGGGAAACCTCAGCTATATTACCGATACTAATTTCATTTCAGAGACAGAAACTCAAAAACTCCAGGGGCTGGATGTGCTAATTATCAATGCACTGCGAAAGGAGAAGCACATTTCGCATTTCAATCTTGAACAGGCGCTTGAAATAATTGATAAGCTGAAACCCAAAAAATCATACCTTACCCATTTGAGCCATGTTTTTGGGAAACATCCGGAAATTGAAGCCGGATTGCCTGAAAATGTCTTTGTGGCTTATGACGGACTGGCGATAACTGCCACTCAAAAAATTGAAAAACAGCAGCCAATTCATAAATAACTGAAATGTTTTCAGTGAATTTGATGAATCTTCTTTCAAATTATAACCACAATCTTATTTTTGCAAACAATTCAAAAAATGAATAGATGAAACTTTTTATACCGGAAAATTACCACTCGCTTCTGAATGTGAATCAGACCGAACAGGCAATCAAAATGATTAAGGACTTTTTTCAGCTCAATCTGGCAGCCGAGTTGAAGCTGCATCGGGTTACTGCTCCCATGTTTGTCAGAAAAGGAACAGGAATCAATGACGATTTGAACGGAGTTGAACGCCCGGTTACTTTCCGGATGAAAGAGATGAACGATGATCTTGCCGAAATCGTCCATTCGCTGGCAAAGTGGAAAAGACTTGCACTGGCAAACATGAAAATCGAAGAAGGTTTCGGACTTTATACCGACATGAATGCTATTCGCCCCGACGAAGAACTGACCAACATCCATTCGCTTTACGTTGACCAGTGGGATTGGGAGCGGGTGATTTCAAAGGAAGAACGCAATCTGGCGTTTTTGAAAAAAGTTGTTCGGAAAATTTATACGGTTATTGTAAATACCGAATTTTACATTTCGGAAAACTTCAGTGAAATTAAGCCACAACTGCCTGAAGATATTACATTTCTTCATACCGGCGAATTGGCGGCAATGTATCCCGAGCTTACCCCTTTTGAGCGCGAAAATAAAATTGCCGAAAAATTTGGCGCCGTGTTTCTCATCGGCATTGGTGGGCAAATGCCCAATGGCGAAATTCACGATGGGCGTGCGCCCGATTACGACGACTGGACAACCCCTACCGTTAACGGTCACATCGGGCTGAACGGAGATATTCTGCTGTGGAACAATATCTTAGGCAGGGCATTTGAAATCTCATCCATGGGAATTCGCGTTGATGCTGACACCATGATTAAGCAGCTGAAAATAAGAGGTATGGAAGAACGAAAAAATCTCATGTGGCACCAGATGCTGCTCAATGGCGAACTTCCGCTCACCATTGGCGGTGGAATCGGGCAGTCGCGGCTTTGCATGTTTTACCTGCGCAAAGCCCACATTGGCGAAATTCAATCGAGCATTTGGCCCGATGAAATGGTGGAACAGTGTAAAATAAGCGGCATTAATTTGCTCTAAACCGGCATAAAACTTTGTTATATCTGATTTGCTTTATACTTTTGCAGCGCTGAAATATAGTAGGGAAGATGCACAAAGAACCTTACCCGATTTTTAATGAAAAAACATGCCCCGATAGCTCAGCTGGATAGAGCAACTGCCTTCTAAGCAGTAGGTCATGGGTTCGAATCCCGTTCGGGGTACAAACAAAAACCAAAACAGAAAAGCACTTAATCAAAATTGAGTGCTTTAATCTTTTTAAAAATTTTTAAAAACAATAACAATGAGAAAAATTCTTTTAACACTGTCATTATTCGTAATGACTGCGGTTGCTGTTAATGCACATGATTACAATACCGGAATCGGAGTTCGTGGCGGTTTCTCAAACGGACTGACTGTCAAGCATTTTATCGGCAGCGACGCAGCATTGGAAGCCATTGTTGCTTCGCGCTGGCGGGGCTTTAACCTCACCGCACTGTATGAAATTCATGCACAGGCATTTGGCGTTCCGCGGCTCAACTGGTACTACGGCGGCGGCGGGCATATCGGTTTCTGGAACGGCGGAAAAAATCATCCCTGGTTTGATGAAGATGGAAGTCATTCGGTCATCGGTATTGACGGAATTTTAGGCATGGAATACAACATTCAGGAAATTCCGTTCAACATCAGTTTAGACTGGAAGCCGGCATTTAACCTGATTGGTTACACCGGCTTTTGGGGAGATGAAATTGCATTGTCAATCCGGTTTATTTTTTGATTGTTTCGGAATTTTTAGAAATTTTTGACATAAAAGAAGCTGCCTGATGGGCAGCTTCTTTTATTTGCTCTATATTTTATGCATTTTTCTCCAGCTTTAATGTTTCTGTAGGTTGGTCACAAACTTCCGTGGGTCCGAAATACTGAATGGGTCCCGGATAGACATAATGCGTTCCGGCTGCCCATTTATCGCGCTGCGATGCAAAGTATTTAAACGGAGCGCCATCCAACTCCACTAATGCTTTTTGAATAACCGGTTTCATTGCGCCGTGTCTTCTCTCCATGTTCATCATCATGGTAACGGGAACTCCCCCTGCAATCCATTTTTCAGCAGGAGCGGTCAGGTTTTGAACCGAAGCCATATAGCCGGTTTTGCCTTCAGCCGCTAATACTGATGCGGTTACTCCTAATGAATAGCAGTAGTCGGCATCAAAATTTGACGGAGCGGCACATCTGCCTTCATAGCCAAAAAAGTGATACTGCGTACTGAATTTTCCGCTAAATTCTCCAGATTTTTTGAGCTTTGCAAGCTTTTCGGCAACCATTTGTCCAAGTAGTTTTTCGGTTTCAATAAGCGAAACCTGCACGTTTCCGTGTGGATCGCGGTCGAGAGTGAGCTGAGTGGCAATGCCTTGCGGTAGTGACTTGAACACCTTTGCCGATTTTTCTGTCAACCGCTCTCCTACCCATTCTAACCGTAAATCTTTGTTCAAATTTTGAAAAGCGTTTCCGGTTTCAGTTCCTTCTGCAAGCAGATCATTCAATTCGGAAATCAAAGTTTTCATTTCGGGGATGAACTCAATCAATCCTTCGGGAATGAGCGCCACTCCGAAATTATCGCCGTTGGCTGCGCGCTTTATGATTATTTTTGAAATGTATTCTACAATGTCTTCTATGGTTTGCTGTTTGGCAGCAACCTCTTCGGAAATGAGTGCAATATTGGGTTGTGTTTTCAAAGCGCACTCTAATCCGATGTGGGAAGCCGAGCGCCCCATCAGTTTGATAAAGTGCCAGTATTTTTTGGCAGAGTTGGCATCCCGCTGGATGTTTCCGACAAGCTCGGAATATACTTTTGTGGCAGTATCGAAACCGAATGATGTTTCAATGACTTCGTTTTTCAGGTCGCCGTCAATGGTTTTCGGACAGCCAATTACCTGAAGTTTTTCATTTTTCTGCAGATAATATTCTGCCAGAATGCAGGCATTTGTATTTGAATCGTCGCCGCCAATGATAACTAATGAATTTAGATTCAGCTCTTTGGCTACTTCCAGTCCTTTGTCATATTGCCACTCTTCATCTAATTTGGTGCGACCGGAGCCAATGATGTCAAATCCGCCGGTATTTCTGTATTCATCAACAATTTCAGCGGTAAGCTCAATGTATTTGTGCTCAATCAGTCCCGAAGGACCGCCAAGAAAACCATACAGTTTGCTTTCGGGATTAACCCTTTTGATTCCATCAAAAATACCGGTAATCACGTTATGCCCACCCGGCGCCTGACCGCCGGAAAGAATTACGCCCACGTTCAGCGGTTTCCCGCTTCCGCTTTGGTCCCCTTTTTCGAAAACAATTAACGGCATTCCGTAGGTGTGCGGAAACAGTTGCTCAATCTCCTTTTGATCATCAACAGATTGGGTTTTTGCACCTTCGGTAAGTTTAACCGCTCCTTTGAGAGAAAGCGGAAGTTTCGGGCTGTAATTCGCCCTTTCTTTTTGTAGCGGACTAATAATCATATTTGTTCAATTTTTAATTTCTGTTTTTATTCACATCAGAATCAAAAATAGCGCAAAATTTCAGGATTGTGTCATCCTATGTTTTTCGTGGGGACACTCTTAAAGAAAATTTAAACGGTTCAGGGTTTAAGCCGCTGATTTGTTGTACGTTTTTTCCATTTTTCGATAGCCAGTTTCTGCAAATCTTCCACTTTGTCAGATTCATCCATGATTTCTAATCCGAGCAGTGTTTCAAAAAGGTCTTCCATGGTAACAAGTCCCACCACACTGCCGAAACTGTCTGTCACAACCGCCAGATGCTGCCGGTTCAGGATCAAAGTATCCATAAGTTTTGCAACGGTAAAGTTGTCGTCAACAAACAGAATATCGCGCTTGATTTCCACAGCTTTGACAAGATGTTCATCCTGTGCCATTTTTTCGAGAATATTATCTTTTAAAATGACTCCGGTGATGTTGTCGGGTTGCTCGTGATAAACCGGTATCCGGGAAAAAACCATGGGTTTCAACTCCTGATAAATTTCATTCATATTCTGATTTTCCTCCACCATCACAATCACCGATCGGGGTGTCATAATATCACGAACTTTCAGGTTTTCAAGACGAAGCAGGTTTTGAATAATCGATTTTTCCTCTTTATCAAGGGCGCCGCTTTTCAATCCCACGTCGGTCATTGCCGCAAAATCGGCACGACTGAAAACACTGCGTCCTTTTTCGGTTTTGACAAGCCGGGTAACCCATTTGCTGAGCCACACAAACGGCATGAGAACAATTACCAGAACTTTCAGTGAACGCACCGTGAACGGCGTCAGTTTTTGCCAGAAAATTGCGCCAACGGTTTTGGGCAGAATTTCTGAAAGAATCAGTATGGACAGCGTCATCAATGTTGCAATCACCGACTCAAAAGAGAGGCTGAACAGCCCTAAATTAATCTGATGAGCGCCGTACAATTTTCCAGCCTGCACCCCAACGCCGAGCGCTCCGATTGTATGTGCAAACGTGTTCAGGGTTAAAATTGCAGATAACGGCCGGTCAATATCTTCTTTCATTTTTGCAAGCAGATTGCCGATTGAAGGTTTTTCAGATTGAAGTCTTCCGATATAGGAAGGCGTATTGCTGAGCAGAACGGCTTCCCAAAGCGAACAGAAAAATGAAACGGTTATTGCAACAATGAAAAATAAAAGTAATGCTCCCATTTTTTGGTTTTAACCCTGAAATAGTCTGTTTGCTTAACTCTTAAAAAACAAACAGATAACACAGTGTATATTTAAAGCACGAAAATAATCATTTCAAACATTATTTAAAAAAAGCTGCCAAAATAATTTCTTTTGACAGCTTTTGTTATCAATCGGCTGCTTGAATAACCGTTATTCCACATCATTTTCAATCTGCCGTATAGCTTCTGTTTCGTCTTCAACCGGCAACTTACAGGTGCCTTCGCGGCAAACATAAATCAATGTTTTGCCGTCAACATAGCGATCTTTAAGTATTGAAAGGTCACTTTTGGCAGTGCCGGTTGCCCAGACTACGTTTGGCAAATAAAAGGACTGCATTTCTAATGCTTTCTGTGCAGCATCAGGACCGGAAACAGCTATTTCATAGTAAGGTTCCGTGATTTTCAGCTTTAAAATTCCCCAATTGGCAAAAAAGTAGGGATATTGGCTGAACTGAGACGTAACTTTTTCCAGCATCTTCTTTGCCAGACCCAGATATTCAGATGTTCCTTCCAACAGATAGAACTTATGCAGATTGTTTGCCATCACGGAATTTGCGGCGGGAATAACATTCTCTTCGTTTTGAAAGAAATTGGAAATCACCTGTTTATTTGCTTTTTCAGAGAAATAAAAGAAGCCCGACTCTTCATCATAAAAATGCTTTTTCGAATAGCTGAGCAACTGGTCGGCAGATTTCAGCCAGAGCGCATCTCCGGTGATTTCAAACAGTGAAATAAAAGCCTGCATGGTGAGTGCATAATCTTCCATAAAACCGGAAACGGAGCGTTTCCCCTGTTTCCACAGATGGTAGAGCTTTCCGTTTTTAAGCATCAGCTTTTCTTTTAAAAACAGACCGTTTTTTACTGCTGACGCCTTAAACTGCTCGTCTCCGAAAGCTTTGAACGCATCTGCCAATCCCTGAATTACCAATGCATTCCATGATGTAATCGTTTTATCGTCAAGTGCCGGACGAACTCTTTTATTGCGCTCGCTCAGAAGCGTTTCCTTCCAGTTTTTAATCTTTTGGTGCAATTCCGACAGCGGTAAACCGTGCTTTTTTGAAAACTCTTCGGGCGAAGCGTTTCGATAGAGAATATATTTTCCGTTTTCCCAAAAGCTGGCATTGTTCACCTGAAAATAAGCGGCAAACAGTGGATATTCTTCCTTTAAAAGCGCTTTTAGCTCACCTTGTCTCCAGACGTAATATTTTCCCTCTTCCCCTTCACTGTCGGCATCCAACGAAGAATATAAAGCGCCGGTTTCAGCAGTCAGATCGCGGGCAATAAATCCGGCTGTTTCATAAACCACCTGCTTAAAATCCTCATCCTTAAACTTCTGATACGCCTGTGAATAGATGCTGATCAGCTGTCCGTTATCGTAAAGCATTTTTTCAAAATGGGGAACTTTCCAATTTTCGTCGGTTGAATAGCGGGCAAATCCGCCCCCTGCCTGATCATAAATGCCGCCGCGCGCCATTTTCCGAAGGGTAAGTTTTACGAAATCAAGCGCTTGCTGATCCTCCCTAATGCTTCCGTAATAGAGCAGAAACTGTAAATTCAAAGGAATTGGAAATTTGGTAGTGCCCTTTCTTCCGCCATTTTCGGTATCAAACAGCCCCTTCCAGCCCTCCACGGCATCAAACAGCAACTTCCGGGAAACAGGAGTGGCTTTATCGGTTGTTTTCGGAAAAAGAAAAGTACTGATATCTTTTTGAAGACTGTCCGCATATTCTTTGACCCTTTCGGGATTTTTATCCCAGTAGCGCACCACCGGTTGAATCTCTTTCAGCCAGTTCTCTTTGGTGAAATAGGTTCCGCCCCAAACGGGACGACCATCCGGCAACGTGATGATATGCAATGGCCATCCGCCCTGAATTCCCATTATCTGCACCACCGACATGAAATAGTGATCCACATCGGGTCTCTCTTCCCTGTCCACTTTAATACAAACAAAATGTTCGTTCATCACTGCGGCAACCGACTCATCTTCAAAACTTTCATGTTCCATTACATGACACCAGTGGCAGGAAGCATAGCCGATGCTCACCAAAACTAACTTTCCTGTTTTCTGTGTCTCCTCAAAAAGTTTGTCATCCCAGGGCTGCCAGTTCACCGGATTGTGCGCATGTTGAAGCAAATAGGGTGAAACCGAGTTGATAAGTGCATTTGTATGAAGTTTTTTCATGGCGATTCATTTGAATTCAGGAAATAATATCCCATGTTTCAAACAAAACCCGTGAATAAAAGTTTATCCGCAAATTCAATGGTACAGCCGATAAAAGCAGAAAACATTTTTTCATTTCCAACCGAAAATATTTTTTGTTTTATTTCAAAAACTATTCGGAATTTATGCTAAAAATTGTAACTTTACTGAAATAATCATAACAAATCATTATGCCTGCACAATTACACAAAGCTCCGCTGCTGGTTATTTTAGCGCTTTTTTTTATCGGACTTGCATGTTCCAAAGAAGAAGCCGAACCCAGAACTAGTGAAAAAGAGTGGGAAGAACTGGATACTCATATCAGAAAACTTGAAAATGAAGGAAATGATGTGGATACCACCGATTTGAACATCTTTTACATTGTCAGAAAAAAAGGGGTGGGAGAAACTGTGCAAAACGGGGATAATTGTACAATCAGCTATACCGGGCATACGCTTGACGGACGAAAATTTGAAGATTCCAAAGGCATTACTGACAGTGGATTGTGGAATTTCATATACAAACCAGCCCATAAGGTTGAAGGATTTGTAAATACGCTTAAATACATGAATAAAGGGGCTGAATTTGAAATGTATATTCACTCTGATTTTGCATTCGGAGCGGAAGGCAGTTCCGATGTACCACCCTTTACCACAGTAATTTATAAAGTTCAAATGATAGATATTTCAAAGTAGGTTATATTTTAAAAATCAAAAATCAACACTTAAACTATTAAAAAATGGAAAACTATCTGGAAAATTTACTCATGCGATGTATTACGGATTGCAATCTTGAAACGGGCGATTTTCCCGGACCGGTGGTAACTATTTCACGTCAGGCGGGTTGCTCGGCACAGCGAATCGCCATCAAACTGTCAAAAATTCTGACCGGCTACAGCTATATGTCAGACAGAAAAAAGGATGCCGAATGGAAATGGGTGGACAGGGGAATTTTTGAAAACGTGGTGGAAGAGATGATTTCAAATATCACATCCGGCGGAATGAAATATTCGGAAAGCGCCATCAGCAAGCTCAGGGATGTTGCCAAAGCTTTTTCCAGCGATGCTATTTACGATATTGCCGACGAAGAAGAGATCAGGATTTTCAAGGGAATTATTTGCATGTTAGCATGCAAAGGGCGCACAATCATCGTAGGACGTTCTGCCGGCGCTATTCTCAAAGAAATTCCAAACAAACTGAACATCAGGCTTGAAGCGCCGATTGAGTGGCGGATTATCCGTATCATGCAGATGCAAAACATGAAACAGTCGGCAGCTGAAAAGTATGTGAAAGAGATTGACGAAAAACGAGAGCTTTTCATCAAAAAAATTACCGGAAAACCAGCCAACAATGAAGATTTTGACATAACTTTTAACTACTCCACATTGGAAGACGACGAAATTATTGATGCCATTGTGAACATCCTTAAAAACAAAAAGATAATCTCTCATTTTGAGTAGTTTCTATTAAATCCACCCTTTAGGGCGGGGAAAAGATTTAAAAGAAATTTGAATAAATGATTGGACAACATTTGAAAATTGCCCCAACTCTAAAGGGAGCTTTCAAATGTTTTCAGGACTCAAAAAATGAAAATTATTGTTATTTAATGCTCTTCCAAGAGATGCCTTTTACCAATCGCGGCAATTATTCTCTGATACTCCACAATGGCTTCTGAATTTAATTTTTGTCCCCTGCGCTCATTGAGCCAGTTTTGGGCAGGAAAGTAATCACCGGTTCGGAAATTCCAGACAAATTCGGGAGCACCGGTGAAATATTGAGACTCGTTAATAAATATTTTTCCCATAAAGTCCATGTTGTGAGCCATTTCATAGTAAGGTTTTGATACAATATTGTCTCCGTCAACCGGAAATCTTGACATAAAGTCTTCAATTTCAGGATTTTCAAGCAGGTGAATGGAGCGTATCAGAGAGCCTTTACGGACGAATTTCCAAAAAATATCCGAATTTTCAGGATATGGTATCTCAGGAAAAACCTTTTCCGAAAACTTATCCTCAACTTTTCTGAAAGCCGGCGAACACAAAACGCCATACACGTAATCAAAAAGGTCGATGGGTGCAAATACCAGTTTAAATTCATCCTGTAAATCAGGATTGGCAGTTGCAAAACATAAATTGCCGGCGGCAATTTCGGAAACAAACATCAATCCGGTGCCGGCTTCAATTCTTTTGACTATTTCGCTATTTAAATTGAGAATTCGTGTCTGCCTTACTTTGCTATCTGTTCCTTCGCCTGCATTAGCATTAAGAAACAGAGGAAATACAATAAAATTATTCTCCTTGTGAGGCGACAACAGATTTACATCTGCCGGAAGCTTTGAAACAAAGATATAGCGAAGGGCAGTTGCAAAATTTTGTGATAAAATCAGGAATATATTATCGGCCAGCAAATGCTTTATACCACTCATTTCCGGTTCAAAAAGCCATTCCGTGGGAATCCACCTTACATCAAAAGGGCGGTATAAAATTGGGCGACTGTTAATTCCGGCAGGTTTTTCAAACAGCGGCACTCCCCTGCCCTGCATATCCAAACCGCCAACCTTGACCTGAAACAGCTCATCTATTTTAAATCTTTTCACTGCTTTGTTTGCTCCTTCATCAACTTTCATCACATAATAAATTGGAAACCGGTAAACTTCATCCAAAACTTCAGCAGAAGTGGCATTTTTACTTGTCGAAATTCTTATCGGTTTTTCATTAAATTCTTAAACCTTAACTTCGGGGAATTGGTTCATAATTTTTCATTGTTGTGCATTTTTTTCTGTTAATCTCCACCTAATCACAACTTAATCTCCATCAATCTCAACTAATTCCAACTTAATCTCAACTAATCCCAACTTAATCCCAACTTAATCCCAACTTAATCCCAACTTAATCCCAACTTAATCCCCATCAATCCCCACAAATCTCTTTTAAACAATAGTGCAATAAAGAATTATTTCCACCAGTTCAAAAAGATAAAATAATTTTTGCTGCCATAAAGCAATAAAATTTATTTCACTAATTATCAGTTCAATATACTTATGATTTTAAGTATTTTATAGTTTAAAAACATATTGCGCGCATGAATATTATTAAAAATA
>CAYNOQ010000062.1:0-9737 GCA_964398855.1 uncultured Mariniphaga sp.
CTACCTGTTTATTCGCGAAATATTTCTTATAATCAGACATTAGATGTATATTATCACTGGTTTACATCTTTTGCATCATCCAAACTGTCAGTAAGTTTACGAACAATTTTCATGTTGTCAAAAAATTCTCTTGCAATTACTCTCACCACGGTGTAGGCAGGAATTGCCAGAAACATCCCCAAAACTCCGGCAATACTCCCTGCCGCAATAACCACAAGGAAAATTTCAAGAGGATGCGCTTTCACACTGCTCGAATAGATGAGCGGCTGAAAAAGTATGTTGTCAATAATCTGAACCGTTAAAAAAACAACAGCCATCAGTCCAAGTATCGGGAGAGTTTCCTGCATAAAATCGGCATGAATGTTCAGAGCCGCACCAATCAGCAAACCCAAAAGCGCTCCCATCCACGGACCGAGGTATGGTATTACGTTAAACAGCCCACAAAAAAAACCGATGATTGCCGCATGATTAAATCCAATTCCCGTGAGAGTCAGTCCAATCGTAACAAGCAGCATAACCATAAGCACCTCAAGTGTAATTCCGATCAGATACCTTCGCAAAAGGTAAGATGTGGAGCTGAGAATTCTTGATACTTTCTCCTCCATCCCCGATGATACAATCAGCAAAATGGTTTCGCGAAACATACTTTTCTCTTTCAGAAAGAAATAGGTGATAAATGTGATGGAAAAAATTGCAATAAAAAGCTCTCCGATGGTTCCGGCAATGGAGACAAAAATATCGGGAATGCGCGAAAAATTTATTTTTGAAGCAAGTTTATTGATCAGTACATCAGTGAAGTCCTGATTATCAGAATATTTCATTTCATTCCCTGAAAGCCTGAGAATTTTTCTCAGTGGCTCTTCAAATGAATCGAAAACTGCAACAAAATCAATTTCTGAAAATGTTTCAAATTCCCTGACTAACAGCGGGATAATAAACCGAAAGAATGAAAAAAACACCACCCAGATGGCAATGAGTGTGATAAAAGCGGCAATTCCTTTAGGGATGCTGAACCGTTTGTATTTCAGTTTTGTCAGCCACACCACAAGGGGTCTGCCTAAAAAAGAGAGTATCAGAGAGATAAGGATATAGGTAACAATGGCGCTAAAATACCATATAAGGAAAACCAGAAAAATCCCTCCTGCAATCAGAAGAATGTTTTGCGTTCTGCCTTTTAGTTGTATCATTTTATTCGTTTTAAGCAAAATTAAAAGAAAATGTTAAAAAATGGCAGAATGGCTCATAAATATTGCAACTATTTTTTTGCTGAAATCTGCTGTTCCACCAACTGAAAATACCATTGTGTGATGTAGCTGTTGTATTTATTGGGTTTGAAGGGAATTTTATACCTGAAAGTTTTATCATATTTCCGAATTTCTTCGGTAATTTCCCTATAATAGATGGAATCTTCCATGGAGTAATATATTTTTTTCAGAAAATGGGGCGTATTTCGCAGAATTAAATCTTTCAAAGCGCTGAATTTATGTCCGTCAGTTTGCGGAGCTTTCAAACCAAAATCAACCTCATATTTTTTAAAGAAAAAAGTCTCTAAGGTTTGGTTGTAAAGCGGAGAGCCGAGTTTCTGCACAAGCGGCACATTTCTGAAAAACGTTAAAAGCTCCGTATCAAACAACGGCATGAGCGTTTCTATCCCAAAAAATGAGAAGGCGAGCGTTGAATTTCCGATAAACTTACATTGTCGTTCCTGATAATCCCATGCATCAAATTGCATCCAGACCGGACAGTTTTTTGAAGCGAAGAAAGTCTTTTGAACAAACTCACCATGTTGCTTTCGCTCCTCATAACCAATTGGGTATGAAGTTCCAAATGAAGAAATTATTTTTGAAACGGCATATTTTTCATTTCCCGACAGGAGGCGGCTGTCAAGGTGCGAGCCCCTCAGCAGATCGCCCGGGTGCCCGGGCAAAACAGCCGTCCGGCTGTCAACTATTTTTTTCTCTTTCAGCATTTTGATTGCAAAATAATCCTGAAGAAATGGCATAGACGAAAAATGCCCTGCAAAATGGATATAGGGTTTAAACTCCTCTGCATCAATGAAATTTTTGGGAACTTCTTTGGAATAATCGATAAAAATATGTTCAAAACCTAATTTTTCGGCAACTTTTTCGGCAGTTTTTACTTCAGCATTCCTGTTTCGACCCCAGGTGGCACAAATCACATGCTGATGCCCGAATTCCTTTAGCAAGCACCCCAAAAGTCTTGAATCATAACCGCCTGTTAAAGGAAGCAATATCTGCCTCTCCTTTAAATATCCGGAATATTTTTGAAAAATTTTAATCAAAAGGGCATAAAGCTCTTCATTTTCAATTTCTGGTTTTTCTTCCTTACACGAATCGTCAGGATAGGGAAAAAGCCGGAAAGATTCTCTCTTATTTTCGCGGAATCGAATCAGCTCTCCGGGCAAAATCTGATAAATATCCTGAATCAATGTGGTATTATCCGGCGTAACGCCAAAAGTCTGAAAATAATTTTTCATCAGGGAGTTGCCTTGCAATTTCGATTTTCCATCTAACAACTTTCCCGGATTATCACTGATATTTACAATTCCTCCGCTATCCCGGTAAAATAACGGAAAACTCCATGCGGTGCAGCAGACTGCCCATTTTTCGGCAGCTGTTAAAACCAGAACGGCATATTGCCCGTTGAACTGTTCTGCCAATTTCTTAAAATCATCAAACCGCTTGGTGTGCGCAGAAATGTGGTTAAGAAGCCTTTTCCCGGAAAGATGCTCTCCCTGAAACCAGACAAATCCGGCAACAAAGACTTTCCCGTTTGTAGTCCAGTCATACTTTTCAAAAAGATTTTTCAGGGAATCAGCCATAGCTTTATAATAATTAAAGGAAGAATCGTCAGTGATAACGCTTTTAACATAAAAAACAGGGTGTCGGTAAGCTTAACTCCCGCCAATTTCAGAGAATATCCGCCAAGCGCCGCAAAAAAGAGAAATCCGGTGAGACTGTACAAAACAATCGCCGTGGTGATGTCTTTGAAAATAAGTCCGCCGGCTGCAAGACTTAAAACTCTCGTAATCAACAACGCTACGTTGAACACCATGGAAAAGCGCTGCTTTTCAAAAACAATCAGAATGGATGATAGCGGCGAACTCAGCAAGACCAAAAACAGCCACGGTGCAAGAATCTGTGCTAAAAAACCGGAAAATTCCCATTCGGCACCGAAAATCAGCCGAAACAGATGTTCGCCCCACAATCCTAAAAGTGTAAATGGAATGACGCCTGTCCAAAACTGTTTCTTGAAAAGCGAAAAAGTTAAACTGCCCAACGCCTGCAAATCATTTTTCAGCGATTGCGCTTTCTGGATGTAAACTCTGGATATGGAAATACTCATCAGCTGAACGGGCACACTGATATAGCGGTGCGAAAAGGAGTAAAGCCCTAACATGGTTTCGCCAAAAAATGGTTTCACCATAAAAACGGGAAGCTGGCTGCTGATAAAGTTAAACATCTCGGATGCAACAGAATACTTAGGAAAGTCGATGTAGCGCAAGGCATATTTTTTTTCTTCAACGGAAAGCATGGATAGCCTGAATTCTCTGGTTTCGGGCAGCGTTCGTGCATAGAGAAGAAACACAATCAGTTGTCCGGCAACCGCGCCTAAAAAAAGCCCAAAAACAGGAAAAATGAAAAATGCACACTGAAAAGCTCCCGTTGCAACCGCCCTCCATATCTCAAGAGATGACAGGATTTTAAACTTTTTGGTACCAATCAGAATATTTCGGACGAGCTGTGTTGCTCCCAATGAAAAAGCGTAAAAAGGAATCATCAGCAGCATATAAATACGCTCAGAAACATTCACCCGAAACAGTAATATATATATACCGACAAAAAACAGCGTTGCAAAACCAACTGCGTAATTAATTTTTTGCGAAAGGCTGAAAATATGTTTTCGCTCTTCGGTAGTTTCTGCCAAGATAATGGCATTTTCATATTTCCCGGTGGCTATAATGGAAATTACCGACGCAATGGTGAGGTATAATACAAAAAGCCCGAAATTTTCGGGCGAATAGATACGCACAATCGCCAAAGCAAAAACTGCCGGAAACAGCCGGGCAAGAAACATTCCCGAAAAAAGGCCTGCTATGTCCCTGTAAAAATCGTCGTTAAACAAGTTTTTTAACCGATTGCGAAAACCATTCATGCTTTAAGATTCCTAAATATTGAGTAAAAATAAGAAAATGACCGGCACTTCAATAACGGTAAAAATCGTTTAAATTGTTACATTTGTGAAAACACCAATTATTATATGGAATTTTTATTGGACAATCCCGAGAGCGAAAAAAATTTTCAACAGCTGCTCCGTCTGGTTAACCTCAGAAAAAACGGAGAAACTGCCGCCTTGCTGAAAAGTCAGGGAATCGAATACAGTCGCAATCTCGGCGTTCCGCTGACTGAACTGCGGGAGCTGGCAAAGAATTTCAAAGCCGATCATCTTCTGGCGCTGAAACTCTGGAACAAACAGTGGCGCGAAACCATGATTTTAGCCACACTTTTAGACGAGCCGGAAAAGGTTTCCGAAGAGCAGATGGATTTCTGGACAAAAAGTTTTCAAAATCATGAAATTGCCGAGCAGGCGTCGTTTAATCTGTGGGTAAAAACAAAGTTTGCTTTTGCCAAAGCCATTGAGTGGGGGCGCGGACAAAAGCATCTGGTTCGCTTCACCGGGATTCACCTGATGGGGCGGCTTGCCATTGCCGAAAAGAGTGCCATCGACGAGATGTTCGAACCTTTTTTTGAAGAACTTGCTGTTTTGGGAAAAGACCCGCGTCTCTATTCCGTAACCTACCGCACGCTTATTGCTTTAGGAACCCGCTCGCAAAAACTGAACGAGCAGGCGGTTGAACTGGCAAAATCTTTCAGAGAATATGAATTTTTAAGCACACAAAAATTAGGCGAAGCCTTGCAGGAAGAGCTGTCCGCCGATTATATCACTTTTAGAATCAACTGAAAAATAATGAATAAAATACTTAACTCTTTTGATGCCGTTATCTTCGACATGGACGGAGTACTTGTGGATTCGGAACCCTATTATATGGATGTGGAACAAACCACTTTCAAAGAACTCGGACTGAACATTTCCGAAGAAGAACACCTGACTTATCAGGGCACTGCCTACGACAGGATGTGGCAAATGATTAAGGAAAAGCATGAAATTGAGAAAACTGTGGATGAACTGGTTGAGTTTTCGGTACAACATATTGCTATCTCTTTCAGCGCCTTAGAGAAAATTGAGCCGATGCCCGGAGTAGAAGATTTAATCAAGCGACTGATAAAAAGAAACGTTCCCATTGCGTTGGCGTCGTCATCCTATCTGGAAGTAATTACGATTATTCTCCGGCGCACCGGATTGGATAAATACTTTGAAGTGGTGGTTGACAACATCAGGGCGCAGTCGAGCAAACCCGACCCGGATATATTTCTTCTGGCAGCAAAAGAGCTTGGAATTGCTCCCGAAAAATGTGCCGTGATTGAAGATTCAACCAACGGAGTTTTGGCTGCCAAAGCCGCCGGAATGTACTGCATTGCATTTGCCGGACCCAACACCGGCGCACAGGATCATTCCCAGGCTGATCTGATTATCACTAACTTTGATACCCTGTTTTAAATTATATGTAAAAAATTTTCTCTGTGCCTATTTTGAACCACATAGACACATAGTTCACATAGATTTCCCTCTGTGCCTCTCTGTCCCCTCTGTGGTGAGTTCTTTTTTAATCCCAAACCCTAATTTTTTCATCCATTGTGAAGATTTATCATTCCAAAGGTATGCAAAAATTCACTAAAATGAGTGGTATTGATTATCAGTTCCTTGTGAAGTTGTGTTCATTAAATCTTTAGTAGTATTTCCTAAAGATTCTCCAAGGTAAGTTCTTTTGAATATTTCACCACTAAGGCACAAATACCTGTCTACAGGACAGGCAGGCACAAAGTTCACTAAGTTTTTAAATGTTCTTTTCGTGAATTTTAGTGTCTTCGCGCCTTGGTGGCATTTCTTAAATTTAAATAGACTGCCTGCAGGAAACTGGTCAGTTTTTCTCTGTGCCTCTCTGTCCCCTCTGTGGTGAGTTCTCTTGAGTTTTTCGCCACAAATACACGAAAGCCTGCCTACCTGCAGGCAGGCACGAAGATTCACTAAATTTTCTGAAAAGTATTGATGCCTGATACTAACGGCATTGTGCCTATTTTGAACTACATAGACACATTAGTTCACATAGATTTTTCTCTGTATTCCTCTGTGCTCTCCGTGGTGAATTTTCTTGAATTTTTGCTATGAAAGCACGAAGGTACAAAGTCTTAAACCTATCTCAAGTAGCTCAATTACATCAGAACCTGAATATTACAAGTTTGCCACCGGCATACTCAGCTCGGCGAAATATTTATAAAACTGCGGAATGGTTTTTATTCCGTTATAAAACTGCTCTAACGGAAAATTCTCATTGGGCGAGTGGATGGCATCAGACTCCAGTCCAAAGCCCAACAAAACCGACTTTATACCCAAAATTTCCTCAAAAGCGGAGATAATCGGGATACTGCCACCGGAGCGCACCGGTACGGGAGCTTTACCGTAAACGTCAGTCAATGCTTTTTCGGCAGCCTTATATTCCGGAATATCAATCGGGCAGACATAGCCGGGACCGCCATGCAACGAAGTAACTTCCACTTTCACAGATTTTGGAGCGATAGTCTCAAAATGCCGCTTAAACAATACAGCAATCTCTTCGTGATCCTGATTAGGAACAAGACGCGTAGAAATTTTTGCAAATGCTTTGGATGGCAACACCGTTTTGGCGCCCTCGCCGGTATATCCTCCCCAAATGCCGCAGACATCAAACGACGGACGGATTCCGGTGCGTTCACTTGGCGAAAATCCTTCCTCCCCTGCCAATTCTTCCACACCGATTGCCTTTTTGTACTCCTCCACATCAAAAGGGGCGCCGGCTAAAAGCTCGCGCTCCTCAGCAGAAACCTCAAGCACATCATCATAAAATCCGGGAATGGTAATCCTGCCGCTTTCGTCCGTCATGCCGGCAATCATGCTGCTAAGCACATTGATGGGATTGGCAACAGTTCCGCCAAAAAGACCGGAATGGAGATCGCGGTCGGGTCCCGTAACTTCCACCTGCCAGTATGCTAATCCGCGCAAACCCGTTGTAATTGAAGGAATATCGGCGGCAATCATGGAAGTGTCGGAAACTAAAATTACATCAGCTTTCAGCATTTCCCTGTTTTCAACACACCATTTTCCCAAATTTGGCGAACCTACCTCTTCCTCGCCCTCAATCATAAATTTCACATTGCAGGGCAACGTTCCGGTGTTTACCATCAGTTCAAATGCTTTGGCGTGCATCATTCCCTGTCCTTTATCATCATCAGCGCCGCGCGCCCAAATTTTCCCATCGCGTATTTCCGGTTCAAAGGGGTCGGAGTGCCACTTCTCAATGGGATCAACCGGCATCACATCCATGTGGGCATATACCAAAACTGTTGGCAGTTTCGGGTCGATGATTTTTTCGCCATAGGTAACCGGATTCCCGTCTGTCTCATATATTTCTGCCCTGTCGGCGCCAGAGGACAACAGCAGATTCTTCCAATACTCAGCCGCTTTGTACATATCCGGCTTATGGCTTTTTACCGAACTGACGGACGGAATGCGCAACAAGCCAAACAACTCTTCAACAAAACGCTCTTTATTGTTTTCAAGATAATTTGAAATGATTTCCATGATGTGTAAAATTTATTTTGTGCAAATTGAATTGAAAAAAGCAAAAGAGGGCAGGCGAAAACCGCTGCCCTCTTTGCATATCAACATAATATTTTATTATCAGTCAACAATCTGAGAGAATTTCGGATTATTGAAATATTTTGCAAATTCCAAATCTGTTTTGGCTTTGGCTTTCATGTCCGGGTTATACTGAACAGCAGCGCCCAGGCTTTCAAACAGAAGTGATTCGCGTGCAGTGCGTGCGCCAATAACCGCTTTCAGATACTCTTTCATAAAACAGTTGGGGCGTTCAAAAGCTTCCAAATCCCTGAGCGCTCCGTTATTGTCGCCGGCAAGAATTTTGGCAAGACCGGAATTCACGTCCTGAAAATCGCTGAAATATCTGACAGCCTGCTCATAGTTAGCCTTTTTCAGATTTACGATACCCTGATTGTAATTCACCTCTTTTCCGGCACCGGAAGCAGCGCCAAACAGCGTTTCAGCATCTTCAACTCTGTTTTCATAGAGTGCGATGGCTCCTAAGTTATTTTTAACAACCGGCTCATTGTTTCTCAGCGTTTCCGCTTTTTCAAACAACGGTTTTGCCTCATTGTATTTCATCTGATTTACAAGCACGTAACCGGCATTGTTCGGACCGCGCCAGTCGTTGGGATAAACCCTGATGAAGGAGTTGTAAATTGACAGTTGCTCGGCAAGGTCTTCAAAAAGAGTGGCTGCATAGAGCAGTTCTGCCGGATTCAGTGAAGCGGGATCAGATTTAGCAAGCGCCATCAGCTCCTCATCGCTTTTGCCAATCAGCTCAACGCTGGTGAGCAGTTTCGCGCGACGTAGCTGCGGCAGAATATCATCTGCAAGGGCGGTGAAAGTTTCGGAAAGATTTCTGATTTCACGTTCGCGCACTTCCGGGTCGGTGTACATGGAGAGTACCCGCAGTACCAAGTCTTTATCCTGAATGTTTGACGCCTCAACAAGTTTTTTAAATCCGTCCCAGTCTTCGGGTGTATAACGGGTCTTCGGATTGATGTCAACACCAAGGTCTTTCAGCCTTCTTGCAACATAATCGGAAGATGAATCTTTCCTTTTGCTGGCAAGCTCGGTATTGAAATCGATGGAGCCCTCCGGTGAAGCATAAGCTGAAACCTCAACGTTTCTCAGGTCGATGCGGTCATTTTCATTTGCTTTTTGGGTGTATTGGAAATAATCAATGATTTCCTGTTTGGTCAGCTCCTCGTTCCGCAGATTGGCACGATTAATCAGATAGAGAATATCTGCCATCATTTCATCGGGAACAATTCTCTGAAACGGATCAATATTGGGATCATACTTCCCGGTGGTGTTTGCCTCACGGCGAACGCCAAGGATTGGTTTCGGGAAATTAGCAACCATGGTGCTGGTGGCAATAACGCCGTCTGCAATTTTCACAGGGGCAAAAACAACAGACTTAGCTCCCTGAGAAGCAGTCATCTTAACAACAAGCTCCGATTTTCTCATCGCCTCCTGGAAATCCGCAGCATCTTTATAGCTGAATGTTCCGCCGGCATTGTAACTGACAACCCGGTTGTTTCCCTGCACTTTTTCACCCTGCAGGCTGACGGGGCTGAACTCGCTTTCAACGCCGTTATATTGCAATACGGGAGTTACGGTTAATGTTGCTTTTTTGGCAAAATATTTCACCGGAAATCTTCCGTCAACGGTCAGATCTACTTTTCCGGCATGGGTTTCCAAAACTTCGGGAGTAACCCTGAACTGAATTTGGTCAGCATTTTTTTTCATCTTTTTCAAGCCTGCACAGCCTGAAAAAGTGAGCGCTAAAACAGTAAAAAGAAGTAAAAAATTAAAATTGGTTTTTTTCATATCACACAAGTATTATAAGTTGAATAAATTATTTCCATTTAAGCACAAAAATAGCAAGGTTTTTTAACATCTGAAAATAGAAAAGCAGTTTTTCATTCCAAAATCAGACGATTTATGCCCAAACT
>CAYNOQ010000062.1:9837-15596 GCA_964398855.1 uncultured Mariniphaga sp.
CGGGCAAAAATCGCAGTTTTGGAAAAATGGTAATCGGCAATGAGCAGCGAATGAAACAGTTCGGGATTGAGCACATCTTTTTTCATCTGGTTGTAGCGGGAAGCCAAAAAGGAGAGTTCCAGCGGAAAGGAGTAGCGTTCGGGATTTTCATAAAATCCGGGCAGAAAAGGATTCTCCTCAAACTGCTCGGCAATGAGTTTTCCGTTCAAATCGGCTGACAACATCTCTGCAAGTGATGTTTTCCCCGAACCGATATTTCCTTCAATGACTAAAAAGCGCATTTCGTTTCGTTACATCAGTTTTTTCTCAGTTCTTACCGTATTATCTTTTCTATTTCCGACAAAATATCCGGAAATCAACCCGATAACAAACCCGGCTGTCAGGAACGTATAATCCCATGCAGGAAAAACTTTCATCAGAAAATAGCCAAGCAACAACCCGGCAAGCATTCCGAAAAATGAATATAAATAGGTGAAATAGAATGGCGGATAAAAACCATGCTCTTTTTGTAAATGCCCTGATATTCTGCTGATAAGCCGGTCATATTCGCGGCGTGCCTTCCCCGGAACGTTGATTGCCTCATCAAAAGTTTTCACCACCTCCTCAATCCTTGTTTTTTCTCCGCTGCACACTGCACATTCTTCCGAAAAATCAGCAACGCGCTCAATATTCCGTTTAAACTCGTCCGTCCTGAAAAACCGCTGGTCGCGCAACTTTGTGCCTTCAAGCTTTTTATCAATTTCGGAAATCATCTGTTTTGCCCAATCACTCATATCTGCTTTTTTGAATAAAAGTAGAAATTAATTCCAGATTAAAAAAGCAACAATGAGAAAACCCATTTTCACTTCAGCGTTAAGAAATAGAAAACATTTACATATTTAGAATCTCTCTAAATAAAGTTTATTAATATTGTCATTCAAAATAAAATTTTCTTGTACCTACGAATAAAAGCTGAACCGGCGAAAGGAAAAACTCAAAGATTAATTTTTAAAAGTAAAAACAGTTTTTGAAAACGTAAAAAGTTCAATTATGCTTAAAAGTAGATCATTTTTCATTATTTTATTTACACTTCTTTTTACAAAAGCATGGTCACAAGGCGGCACCGACGCCTTAATTATAGGGCATGTGGTTTCAAGAGGTGAACACATTCCATTTGTAAATATTTATCTGGAAAATACAAATTACGGCACGACAACCGACGTTACCGGGCACTATATGATGGTAGATTTACCCGAAGGAGAATATACTTTAATAGCCCGCATGGTAGGATTTAAGCTTCAAAAAAAGGAGGTTGTTTTAAAGGCAGGCGAAACCATTGAGGTAAACTTTGAACTGGAAGAAGAAGTACAGCGTGTGGGCGAAGTTGTGGTAACCGGAACAAAAACATTTAAGAGACAAACGGAAAGCGCTGTGATTGTCAATGTTTTAGATTCCAAAACTATAAAAAATGTTGCAGCACAAACAGTTTCCGAAACGCTGAATTTTCAACCGGGATTGCGCATGGAAGTTGATTGCCAGACTTGCAACTATTCCCAACTCCGCATGAACGGACTGGGTGGTGCCTATAGTCAGATTCTCGTGAACAGCCGGGCAGTTTTCAGTCCGCTCACCGGACTTTACGGATTAGAGCAACTTCCTTCTGAAATGGTTGAACGTATTGAAGTAGTACGTGGTGGTGCCTCAGCGCTCTATGGTTCAAGCGCAATTGGCGGAACAGTAAATATTATTACGAAAATGCCGGAGCGAAACTCCTATGAAATCACTTCAAACCATTCGGTGATTGGTGGTGAAGCGGCAGATTTCAACGTGAACGGCACGCTGACCGCCCTCTCCCAAAAACGAAATTCCGGAATAGCACTTTACACCTCATACCGGTTGCGTGACTTATACGATCACAATGGCGATAATTTTTCCGAAATGCCAGCTCTGAAAAACAATTCGTTCGGTTTAAACTCATTTTTCAGGCTTGACGAAAACCAGATGCTACAGCTCAATTTCTCAAGCATGCACGAATATCGCTATGGTGGTGAGATGATTACCGGTCCGGCTTATCTGGCAAGACAGTCTGAAGAGCGCACCCACGATGTATTGATGGGCGGGATAGATTATGAAATCTCAAGCAGTGATGACAAAACCTCTTTAATTATTTATACTGCTGGACAATACACCACAAGAGACCATTTCACCGGAATTGTGCCGGATGATCCTGCTGAGCTGCAGGAATACAACAACAAGCCACCTTACGGGGATTCAAAAAATTACACTGTTCAGCTTGGCGCCCAGATAAATCATACAGTTACCGATTTTATAAAGGGGAATAACACATTCACTTTCGGAACAGAATTTATTGTAGATGATGTTTTTGATGAAATTGAAACCTACAATTATCTCATTGACCAGAATGCACAAAACCTTGGAGTTTTTCTGCAAAGCGATTGGGAATTCAGCCGAAAAGCCACTCTTTTGGCAGGACTTCGGGCAGACAAGCACAATTTTGTTGAAAATCTGGTTGTAAACCCACGTGTTTCCATACTTTTTAAACCGCACGTCAACACTCAGCTTCGTGCTTCATGGTCAACCGGATTCAGGGCGCCACAGGCTTTTGACGCAGATATGCACATTGCATTTGCCGGCGGCGGAATACAAACAATCAGTCTGGCTGATGATTTAAAAGAAGAGAGATCACAAAGTTTAAGCGCTTCATTAAACTGGGACAGACCAACCGAAAAGCACATCTACGGAATCACGCTGGAAGGTTTCTATACAAAGCTGAAAAATGCTTTTATTCTGGAAGAAACCGGCAAAGATGATGCGGGAAATTCACTGATGGAAAAAAGAAATGGCGGACTGAGCAGCGTGTATGGGACAACTTTTGAAGCACGAACCAACTATAACCGCATTTTGCAGGTGGAAGCCGGAATAACTTTGCAGAAAAGCATGTATGACCAACCGGTAGCATGGTCTGAGCAGCTATCCGGAACCAAAGAATATTTGCGCACTCCCGATGCGTATGGCTACTACACCCTAACCCTGACACCCGGGAACCGTTTCAGCGCCTCGCTTTCAGGAATTTACACAGGTCAGATGCTTGTGCCGCACTACGGGCTGGCAGGCAATGCAGGAACTCCCGAAAAAGATGTGTTGTTTCGTTCGCCCGATTTTATGGAAATGAATCTTAAGCTGGGCTACATCTTCAACATGAAAAGGTTGGATTCTTCTCTGGAGCTTTTTGGCGGAGTCAGCAATATGCTGAATCATTATCAGAGTGATTTTGATACGGGAAAAAATCGCGACAGCAACTATATCTATGGTCCAGCAAAACCCAGAACCTTTTTCATCGGATTGAGATTTTTTAATTGACAGGAGTTCAGCAAGAAAAAAGACCGGCTGAAAAGTTTTGCTTAGCGCTGTATTTATAATTCAAAACATTAGCGGGAAAACACAATTCTTTTTTGGCTAAGTCAGCCACTTAAAAAATCTGATGCCCGCTCAAACACTGCGGCAAATGAAGATTCCACATGCTGCCTCTCTTCGTTTTTTAACAGAGGGAATGGCGCTTCATGTGTATATTCATAGGGAAAATCCATTAAACTGATGGTTTCTGAAACACAATTCTGCCCCATTGCCTGAACAATACCGCTATATGGAATAACTTTGTCCCGCGAAAGGGATATTCCGCTGATTCTGTTTTTTAGCCGTTCAAAAGTTGAAATGCGCTTTCCTCTCCCATTTTCAGGCTTTAACATGCTGATAAAAGAAGCCATGATACCGTTGTCTTCGTCCGTAGCAATTTGTTCCGACCAAAAATCTGCCTGATAATAGTCGAGAAGAATTTCAAATGTTTTTTTATCCATGATACTCCGCGACTGACCTGACATTGAGTTAAAAATACTCCCTCCGCAAAACATAAATAATTTAGAATCATCAAAATACCCGTCAGGATTTGAAAGAAAAAGTATCTGAGACAAAAATGCTCCGATAGAGTAGGCAAAAAAATCAATTTTTGTCTCTTTTTCGAATAGCTCATGTCTGCCCGATTTAATATCTCCAACCAATTTCACAATATCATTTGCGCTTTGGCACCCCGATGTGTAAAACCGATGGGGATTATCGCTCAAACGCATGCTTAGTGCAACATTGGCAAAACTTATGGAACGGTCATTTTTAAACAGTGATTTTCTGAAATCCAATATTTTTTGTAAAATTCTTGGATTTGACCAGCTGCCGGGAGAGCGGTTCATGTGATAGGCAATTGGAAAAAGCAATACCGGTTTTTCTGTCTTTTTGCACAAATATTCTGCCCATGGAAGATATTTATGCCATGTTCTTTCATTCAACCCGTGCAAAAGAATAATAACTTCTTTATACTTTTTCCCGGGTGAACTGATGAATACCGGATATTTAAACTTTCTGTTTTCAGCTATGGAATCCGATACGATGAACGAATTATTTTTTTGAGAAAATTCAGAATAAAAACAGCGGCTACTGAAAGAAAAGTTTCGGATAAACATGTCGGAATATTCAACATCAATATCCTCTCCTACTCTGAACAGTGAAAAAAGTTTTTGAAAACTATCGTAATATGCCATATCTTTTTTCTGTAAATAAACAAAAGAGATTTCCCCAACATAATTTTATGTGAAATCTTGTCTGCCAAAGGGATAAAAACAGGGAATGCGGGACTAAAGCCCAAATAGCGGGACTAAATTTAAGAGTTGAGAATTTCACCTTTTGTGTAAATCGTTTTAAAAATTTAGCTTTGCATAAGCTGACACATTAAGATATTTTATTTGGATAAGAAAGTTCCATATTATCTTCTGGAGAGACGCAATACCATAAATCTGATATTGTTTACCGCTTTTTTTGCGCTGCTTTTCATAAATATATTTCAACCTTTCGGCTCAAGAGAGTGGTATGAAGGGATTTCAGATTTTAAATATTTTTTCTTCTCAAGTTTGATAATCCTCACGGGAATGCTTGTTGTCGTAATAAGCAGGCTGTTTTTGGGCTTATACACCAGAAAACATGAAATTACCTATTTTCAGTACGCTTTCTGTGTGATTTCCGAAATAATCGCCATGTCGCTTTTTTATGCCATTTTCTCCAAATATGTACCTAAAGGAGGTGAATCAAAAGATTTTTTTCTTCTGTTTCAGCAATCGGCAACAAACACCAGCTTAGTGCTGCTGCTGCCTTACATGATGTCGTTTTTATATTTGTCATGGAAAGAAAAAAACAGATTGCTGAATGAAAGAAATTCCGAAACATCTGCTCACGACAAGCCTAAGAAACATTTAATCGGGTTTAATGACGAAAAGGGAGAATTGAAAATTTCAATACTTTTGGAAGATCTTATTTTCATTGAAGCCAGCGATAATTATGCCACCATTCACTATATTAACAAAGGAAAAATTGCAACTTACCTGATTAGAAATTCACTAAAATATTTTGAAGAGAGCCTGACGAAAGAGACTTCTTTGGTCCGCTGCCACAGGTCGTTTATTGTTAATCTAGACAGGGTTAAAGTATTGAAAAAGACCAAACTGGGAATCTTTTTTGAGCTTGACTCACCAAATGCACCCGAAGTGCCCATTTCAAAAACCTACTATGAAAGGGTGATGGAAAAGTTTTCGCAATTCTCTTTATAGTAGTGACAAACAACTGTTTTTCAATTTAATAAATTGATATTCCCGTAAGTTCCGTCTTCTCTAATTCTCTTCATAGTAATAGGAATAATCAATACCTCTCAAAAACATTTC
>CAYNOQ010000063.1:0-1330 GCA_964398855.1 uncultured Mariniphaga sp.
GAATTTCGTTTTATAATCCATCAGCCTGCAATTTTCAATCACGGATATGCCGGCTTTTTCTGGGCATCATATATCAATTTACCGGAAAAAACAGGAATATATCTGAAAGGTAAAAAGAATAAAACCGACCGGGAACAATGGATTTATATTGAGTCCGAAGGACACGGCACAAACAGTACGCATCTCAGTGAAAAAGACAGTGCGGATTACTATTTTGTCGAAAATTTCAACATCGTACTGGCAAACGGAATCTCAGATTACACGTTTTCAGTACCATACTATTTTGGCAGATACCGGAACATGGTTTTTGCCTATCTTTTTTCTGAGCCGGAAGAGGGGACCATACGTTTTACGCAGTCGCCCAACGGCGCAGGCGAAGGAAAACCGGCGTGGGATTTTCAATATATTTTACCTGATTTTGAGGTTGGGAAACAGTATGCAATCAAACTGAGAGTTATCTACAAAGAGTGGATAAATTCACAGTATATTGAAAACGAGTATCTGAAGTGGACAGGGAAAATGGAATGAAGTTAAACTAAGGACTCAATTTCAAAATTGATGTCCGGTAGCGGATAGTTTCCTTATTTTTTATACGCAATTTTCATAACAAGCTGTTCTTTCCCTAACCTGATTCCTGCCTCATTCCCGAAGTTGAATTCCACAGAAACAGGCTGTAGAAAAAAGTAAAAAAGGAAAGTCCCATGTGCGTTTCCAGATTGGCATCGCCCAGATTTGCAAAAGCATAGGAGATCAAAAACAGAATGAAAATGAAATTCCGGCGGTGGTTCAACCGGAAAACAGGAAACACAATGGCTAAGATTATCCACACAAAACCAACTATCCCAAATTTAACCAGATAGTTCAGATACTGATTGTGTGAGGATTCTCTCTTCTCTTTCAAAAGCCCGGTTTCCATCCGGTCATATACCTCATCATATTTTACCTTCCAGTTCCCGGTGCCGATGCCAAGCCAGGGATTCTGTCCGATGAGAAGAAGAGAAGCCCTCACATATTCAATGCGTTGTGAAAGTGTTTTTCCGTTCGGATCGCCTGTGCGAAAATAGTAATCCAGTTCCCAAACCATATCATATATACGCGGATAGATGGAAAAACGGTGGTTTTTAAACTTATAATTGGTAACACCTTCCTGGATCAGCCGGATGTCATCTTTAGTGAGTTTACTCACACCCACACTGTCTTTTCGGTAGCCTAAACTGGTCATATAACGGATTAGGGTACTGCCAAGAGTAAAGCCATTCAGTTTATCGTCAAACTTAATGCTGCTGCGCTTATTCCACTCCTCCCTAAGTTCCTTATCGCAAATATAGAT
>CAYNOQ010000063.1:1430-15261 GCA_964398855.1 uncultured Mariniphaga sp.
AAAAATGTCCCGTAAAGTGTGAAAATACCTACCAATGATTTTAAAAGAATCATAAAAAAAGCAAGCCATACGATCAGTCCCCAAAACGCAATCTTGGGAATTTTCACCGGCAGCTTATCCCTGTTGAACAGAAACCAGGTCAAAAAAATCAATGATAAAACTACCTGAAAAGAGAACCGGATATGCGAAATAATACTCACCGAGCGAAATTCATCAATATTCATTTGAGCCGGAGCAATCAGTTTTCCGGTAATTATCAGACTGGCGATGGTTACCGAAAGTACAAACACAAAAAACACGGAATATATTCTCTTTTCGGAAAGACGGGGGGAAAGCCATATTGCCACCGGAAAGACGATCCAGAAAATAACTTTCCTCAGCTCATAAAGGGCAAAGGAGAAATCGGTGGTAAAAAGCGTGCCAATCAGGTATATTGCAAAAATTGAAACCGGAAACAGAATCACTATCCATGATTGATTTTTCACTGTCGGGTGCCTCCATGAAAACAGTGCAAACGGCTGAAAAAACATAAATCCGGCAAAAATGCTCACCAAGGCTTCCGAAAAAGGAAAGACGGAAGCAACAACAACCAACGAAAAGAAAAAAATATTTTCTCTCCACTCATTCAGCCACTCTGTTTTTTCACTTGCTATTTTCTTGTCCGAAACCAATCTCATTTATAAATAATTCAACCATCTGTAAAAAGCCTGTACAATTGCGGTTCAGACCCTTTAAAACGGTCTGCCGCGTATGTGCAATCAGCATAATTTATGAACGAAAATAATGCGGAATAATTACTTGAAAGAGAAAGTTAAAATTGGAATTCCGGGGATTAACCGGATTCAATTATAAATTATGAGCAAATAATTGTCAACAGTGCTTGTGATATATGCATATACCGACCTTACCCGTATGCAAATTTTAGATAAGCAGATTCCCAACCTCCGGTTGAGAATGACGATTTATTAAAACAGAAGAGAGAGGAGAGGCGGTGGCTTTGCCACCGCCTCTCCTCTCCTAATACTCCACCAACGTTATCATTCTCGCCCCAAGGGTGGGAGTCTCCCACTTAGGGAGTAAGCATATTTTTCAGATTCTAAAATCTGATGGCGTCGCCACTTATGGTCTGGCAGATTTCTTTTTCTTTTTCTTACTGCCTGCTGGTGAAGCTTCCTGTTTTTCCCGGTGCAACGTTTTCAAATAGCTGTTTATCTGCTCTTCCCACCTTTCAATAACCTGAAGCTCACCCGACAGCGTCAGACTGTCATTTTCATCATTGTAGAACTCAATCGTTTCCACAGGCTTATCATTTTTAAGCGGATAAAAACTGAGTTCCAGCTTGTGAACCAACTCCTGACTCTGCTTATCACCTGCTGTACGGGTGACATTGAGCAGTTTACAGCTCATAAATTCACGAAGATCGATATCCTTTAAAATTTCGTTGTCGGTTTCCTTCTTATAAAAAAAGAGACATCCCTTTGCATCGTCAATTCCGATGATAAAATTGTTGCTGATTTCATGGCGGGTGATCACACATCCCTTCAACTCAGCCTGATTTGTTATTTTGGACAAAAATCTGCCCCGCTTTTTCTTCTTGCTCAATCCGACAAAAACAAACGGCAAAATAATAATTGCAAGAAATATGATAGTTACCAATAAAATTCCTTTATCCATTTTTAATCAATTTTTTGTATAAAGCGACTATGCGCTATAAATCAACTCAATAAAAAAGTCTCAAAAGATAAATTTCCCTTGCTGCTCTTTTGCACACATTCATTAAAACTGTGGCAACAATTTCTAATAGTGAGTTACATTTTAAATTAAAGGCTGTGAATACTATAAAAGTCAGCCTGTCGGGAAATTTTCTAAAAAAAAGGAAAGATTACCAGAAACCATGGAAGGGGAAAAGCAGGTCTGCCTTGCGCAGGCGAACCGGAAAGTTTACGAACCGGAACGAATAGCTGACAAATGAATTGGTCAGAATTATATCGTTGATTCTCAATATTGCTGAAAATTCCTGAAAATGAAATGAAGTACCCGGAGAAACAGACGTAACCACAGGGTGATACGCAATTTCTGCAGGCAAATTTGCTTCTGCTGCAAAAAAAGATGGAAATGAGAAAAAACTCGTTCTTTCAGTTGGTTCATCAAAATAGAAATGGCTGTTTGTCGGAAGAAATTTTCCGAAGAAAAGAGATACTGCAACCAGATAGGTTGCAGAAAAGATGACAACTCCTGCTATTTTTAATGTTTTTCGCACAACACAAAGTTACACCGATTTTTGAAATGAAAAACCACCTGCGATATAAAATTAATTTCGGATAATGAATTACGAATGAAAAATGAAGCAATTTTGCGCATTTACAATCTCTATCCTATTTTTTTCCATAACCGAAAAATAAACTAATTTCGCATGAACTGATTTGCAGAGAGTACGTAAAACGTGAAGCTTTCAGTTTCTGTTACTATCATTCAAAACAAAAAGGAACACCAACATAAAAAGCTGACAATTAACAATTAACAAATAATAGCTATGCAGAGATTCAAAAGAGTTCTTTTCGTCAAGTTTTTAAGCATTTGCATTTTAATGATGCCATTCTCCGGCAAAAGTCAGGCAAGCGCCAAATCGTATGACATTGTGATTTACGGCGGTACTTCTGCTGGTATTGCAGCTGCCATACAAAGCTCGCGTATGGATAAATCAGTCGTTATAATTGAGCCGTCTGCCCGTCTTGGGGGATTGACAACCGGAGGACTCGGGCAGACCGACATCGGCAACAAACAGGTTATTGGTGGAATTTCGCGCGAATTCTATCAAAACATCCGGCGACACTATGAAAAGCCGCAGAACTGGAAATGGCAAAAAAAAGATGAGTACATGGATGGCGGACAGACCAGAACTACTCAGGGTGAAGATGCCATGTGGACTTTCGAGCCTTCTGCAGCATTGAAAGTTTATACAGAAATGATTGCTCGTGAAAAAATTGACATCGTTTATAACCAGCGCCTTAACCGAAACGGCGGAGTAATAAAAAATGGATGGCAAATCGTGGAAATTGAAATGGAAAGTGGTGAAAGATATCGTGGAAAAATGTTCATTGACGCTACCTATGAGGGTGATTTGATGGCAACTGCCGGCATTAGCTATACCATAGGCAGAGAATCGAACAGCGAATATGGCGAAACGCTGAACGGTATTCAGGCAAATAAAGTGAGCACCGCCCTGCGGGGAACAGTTTCAAAAAACGGTATCCATCACAATTTTATCGACGGTGTTGACCCTTATATCGTCAAAGGCAATCCTGACAGCGGATTGCTGCCATTCATTGTTCAGGGTGGTCCCGGAATTGACGGGCGCGGTGACAAGGGAGTTCAGGCATACTGCTTCCGGATGACACTGACCGACCATCCCGAAAACCGCATTCCATTCAAAAAGCCAGAAAATTACAACGAACTGGAATATGAGCTGCTTTTTCGGAATTATGAAGCAGCAGCAGGAGATATTGAAAAGATGTATAACTATGGTGATCCGTTAGTTCCGTGGATAAATTCTGCCATGCCCAACCGCAAAACCGACACCAACAACCAGAAGGGGTTTTCAACCGATTTTGTCGGGCAGAACCATGACTATCCGGAAGCAGATTATGCGGAACGGGAGAAAATCATTGAACGTCATCGCAGCTATCAGCAGGGATTGATGTGGACTTTGGCATACCATCCGCGAATTCCGGAAAAGGTGCGCAATGCAGTCTCAAAATGGGGAACCTGCAAAGATGAATATGAGCGGGAAGATGGCTGGCAGGGACAGCTTTATATCAGGGAAGCACGGCGAATGGTCAGCGACTACGTTATGACCCAGCGCAACTGTGAAGGATACGAAGTGGCTGACGACCCGGTGAGCATGGCAGCATACGGGATGGACTCCCACCACGTACAACGTTTTGTTGATGCCAACGGGTACGTTCAAAATGAAGGAAACGTAGAAGCGTGGGGATTCCCGCCCTACCCCGTCAGCTACCGCTCTATTATCCCTAAAAAAGATGAGTGTAATAACCTGCTGGTGCCGGTTTGTGTCAGCTCAACTCATATCGCATTTGGCTCCATACGTATGGAACCGGTTTTTATGATTTTAGGGCAATCGGCAGCAACAGCAGCAGCCCTGGCAATCGACAATAATACCAACCTGCATTCACTCAATTACGAATTGTTAAAAAGCAGACTACTGGAGGACAAACAAATTCTGTCGGAATAATCCGGGCGGTTCGGTAAAGCTCAGCGGAGGTTGCGGGGATTAGGTGGGGATTTAGTGGAGATTGACCTTGTGAAGAAACTCCGTTCAGCGCTCGTCACTTGGTTTTTATGCAGATTGGCTTCAGCAACGCTCGTTCCCATAGAAAAGCCTGCCTGTCCCTTAGCAGACATTAAGACCCACAAAAAGATGCTCGAATAGTGCCTGTTGAGTTTTGTTAGTTTTTAGTATTATGTCTTGATACTCTTGGTTTTGTGCCTTTTGAAGTAAGGCAATGCACCATCATTCCCAGATACAATTCTTCATATTTTTGACGATTTCTTGCCCGGGAAGTGCTCGTGCCATTCCATCCAGAAATTTTTCAGCTCATTTTTCATCTCCTTATGTAAAGTGAGAATTCCTATCAGGTTGGGCAGGGTCATCAGGGCAATGGCAATTCCCGAAAATGTCCATACGATAGTGGTATCGGTGAACGAAGCCAGAAAAAATCCTAATACATATACAATACGAAAGTAAACGACACCCCTGATGCCAAACAGATAAATGATTGCCCGGTCGCCATAATAGGACCAGCTGATGGTTGTGGAAAATGCAAACAGCAACAGTCCTAATGAAACAATATATTTACCGTAGCTGCCCATCCAGCTTCTGGAAAAAGCAACATTGGTCAGCGGAGCACTGTGCAGCAGCGAATTTCCGGTGAGCGTGATTCCCTGCTGAAAAACCGGTTTTCCGGAGCTGAATTCGATTTTTCCGGTAAACGGCTGATTATTTAACCAAACCCGCACTTCTTCGGCAACTGAGCGGGAGTGAATGATTGTCGGCTGATGCTGAATCACTCCTTCTGACACACCGAAACTACCGGAATATAACGGCAGATTCACTTTTCCTGAAATGAAACCAAACAGTTTTTCCCGGTCTGCCGGATTGGATTCGTCATATTCATTCTGTAAAACCAGAAGATCGGCTTCCTGAAACCTGTTGGGCAGCTTTTCATTCCACACACCGGAAGAGAGAATCACCAAACCGGTGAGCATACAGATAATAATGGTATCAATGAACGGCTCCAACAAGGCAACCAACCCTTCCGAAACCGGTTCATGGGCGCGCGCTGAAGCGTGGGCTATTGGTGCAGAACCTTGTCCTGCCTCATTGGAGAAAAGCCCGCGGTTCACGCCGCGATTAAAGGCAAATGCAACACTTCCTCCCAGAAAACCGCCGGCAGCGGCAGTGCCGGTGAAGACGTCGCCAAGAATTGCAATAACCGAAGGAATGATATTTTGATAGTTGTAGCAGATAACTAAAACCGCACCGATAAAATAGATGATAGCCATGATGGGTACTAACCGGGAAGTAACCTGTGCAATGCGTTTGATTCCTCCTAAAATGACCAATGCCAGCAAAACAGAGAGAATTGCTCCGGTGAGCATGTGATTTATTCCGAAAGTTTCAAAAAGTGAGTTTGAAATGCTGTTAATCTGCGGCAGATTTCCCGTTCCGAAAGAACAAATCACAGTTGCGGTTGCAAAAACACCACCTAAAACGACACCGGTTTTGAGCGGGTTTTTATTTTTACGGGGAATGTTCAGCCTGTTTTTCATGTAGTACATCGGTCCGCCGGCAATAGTGCCGTCCGTAGTTTTTTCGCGGTATTTGTGTGAAAGTGTAACTTCCACAAACTTTGTAGTCATGCCTACGGCAGCTGTTGCCAGCATCCAGAAAAGCGCCGCAGGTCCTCCAAGGTGTATGGCAAGCGCTACGCCGGCAATGTTTCCGGTGCCGACAGTTCCCGAAAGGGCAGTAGCCAGAGCCTGAAAATGTGTGGTGTCGCCCTCATCGCCTTCACGGTCGAATTTTCCCCGGACAATACGGAGTGAATGCCTGAGATAGCGGAATTGTGGAAATTTCAGATATATCGTGAAAAACAGTCCGGTGCCAAGTAAAATAAGAACAAACCATTGTGAACCGCCGATATAACTGTCTAAAACCGATAAAAAATTGTTTAATTCGTTCATTACAGGTCTGTTTTTTATAAAATAAACGGCTAAAATAACAATCAATTTCATAATTTAGCCCCGTAATTTATAAAAGCAAAAATCATGTTGCCAAGATTTCTATTAGCAGACAACTCCTTAGAGACACCCGATTCCATTTTTGTGGTGCACACCGAAGCGCCCCGTTTCATTATTGAAGCCGACATTGACGACTTTGAAAGTAATCAGGTGATTCACTGGATTGACGGGGAACCCGGTGATGACGACCTGATAGCCCGGCTGGTGGATGAAGCCGAACAGTTTTTGGAAGATGAGTTTGCAAACGAAGACTACCTTGACGAGGAAGATGATGAATAGTGCCGGCTGTGTGTCAGCGGTCAGATCGGTATTTTTGGTCTGAAAGATTGAGATGCGGTTTTGTGTGCAATGCAACAGACTGTTTCATAAATTTGTATAATATGGAAATAAAAAGTCAGCCCAAAAAATTATACCGATCGCGTAACAAGATGATCGGTGGTGTACTGGCAGGATTTGCAGAATATATCTATGCCGACAAAACAGTGGTGCGTTTGCTCTACACGGTTGTCTCCATTCTTTCTGCCGGTTTTCCCGGTTTACTGATTTATCTTCTCGCCTGGATTATCGTTCCTCTGAAACCTCAGGAGGCTTGATCTTTTTGCTTTTTCTCACCACAAGAAAAGCGCCCGACAAAACGAGAGCCGCACCTAACAGGGTGATAGGTGTCATACGCTCGTGGTCAATCCACTTGACGTCAGCATGGGTGAGAATTCCCATGATAATAAAGGTGATAATGGGATTCACAAAGATAATTACGCTGACTCTGCTTGCTTCAATCAACCGCAGCGATTCTGCCAGCGTGCTGTAGGAAATCAGCGTGTTTGCACCGAGAAAAAGAAGCAGAAGCCACCAGCTCCAATGCAATTGAAACAGCGGCGACAAATTTATAAAAGGCAGATAAATGAGCGTTGGAAAGCCAAACAGGAAAATATTCAGTATAGATGAAGAGTAGCTTTTTACCAATATTTTCTGAAAAATGGCATAGCCCGTCCATGCAACTGCGCCACTTAAAGTGAGCAGAATTCCAAGGTTATATCTATTCTTTTCATCGAAAAATCCCATCAGCTGGTCTCCGTAGAAAAAGCCAAACCCGGCTATGGCAACCAAAAATCCGAGCCATTGCACACCGGTAAATTTTTCCTTGAAAAACAGAAATCCGGACAAAGCCAGCAGCATGGGACCCGCCTGAATAAAAAGCTGGGCATTGTTGGGGGTGGTGTAGTGCACACCAAGCATGAATCCCAGATAGTTCCACGAAAGCAATATCGCTGCAAAAATGAGCAGTAAAGGCGGTTTCAACAACGCTTTCAGCGATGCGGGACGCACATAAAGCTGCCACGCAAGGAGTGCGGCAAAAGCGATAAAAAAACGAAACCAAACCACCGTAACAGGTTCCACAACGCGGACTGCCATTTTCAGTGCAATGGCAAGCAGTCCCCAGAAAAAAGCGGTAATGGCTGCGTAAAAAACTCCTTTTGCTTGATCAGACATCAGAATGAAATCGTTTGCAAATGCTATTTGCGCAGTTCAGCCCCCAATTCGCGATCAAATGCAGCAATCAGCCTTTGCATGGTCTTATCTATCTGATTGTCGGTGAGGGTTCGTGCAGTATCTCGAAGCGTAAATTTTACGGCATAAGATTTTTTCCCTTCGGGAATGCCCCTGCCTTCGTAAACGTCAAAAAGAGCTACATCGTTCAGAATTTTCCGTTCGGTTTTGAACGCCAGCTCTTCAATTTGCTGAAATTTAACTTGCTTGTCCATCACCAAAGCCAGGTCGCGGCGCACTGACGGGAATCTGCTCAGTTCTGCAAAAACAGTTTTATGCTGTGTGCGCTTCCGCATCAGCTCATTCCAGTTAAAATCAGCATAATATACAGGCTGTTCAATGTCAAATTTTTTCAGAAATTTTGAAGATACAATTCCTGTTTCGAGTACGATTCTGTTGTTTTCCGCGTAGTTTAATCCCTCAGAAAACAGTTCGTTCCGGCTTTCGGTAATGCGAAGTTTATTCAGGCTGAAACCCATTCGTTTCAAAATATTTTCGGCAACCGATTTTATCTGAAAAAATGAGCCGGGAAGCTGTTCTCCGGTCCAACTTTCGGCAGATTTTGCTCCGGTGATGAACAGCGCAAGGCGTTCTTCTTCGCGATAACCCGGCACCGGCTGCTCCTTCTCATCTTCTCCGTAGAAATAGCAATTTCCAAATTCGTATAAACGCAGGTCCCTGTTCTGTCGGTTGACATTTCGCTCAATGCACTCCAAACCGCCAAAGAGTAGCGTCTGCCGCATTCCATTCAGGTCGGCACTCAGGGGATTCAGCAGTTTCACGGTTTTCCCTGCATCATACTGAGCCAGTCCATCATAGTAACCCGCTTTGGTCAGTGAGTTTGACCAGATTTCATTAAAACCCTGTGACGAGAGCATCTCAGAAATCAGATTCCGTATTTGCGTAGGATCGGGCTGAGGCGCATATTGCAATGACGATTTCACAACTGTTGGAATTTTCACGTTGTTGTAGCCGTATATCCGCAAAATTTCCTCAACTACATCCGCTTCGCGCCTGACATCCACACGATAGGGCGGAACCGATAACGATAAACCGGTATCGGTTTCGTTCTCAATTTCAATCTCCAATGAGGTGAGTATTCCTTTTATGGTCTCTTTTCCCAAATCTTTTCCAATGAGCCGTGCAATGTTTTTATAGCTTACATCCACTTTGAAAAACTTTGCAGGTCGTGGATATACGTCCACAATTTCTGATGAAATTGTTCCACCGGCTATCTCTCTAATAAGCAATGCAGCACGTTTCAGTGCATAAATTACACCGTTGGGGTCGATGCCCCGCTCAAACCTAAAAGATGCGTCTGTGTGCAACCCGTGATGGCGCGCTGTTTTGCGTATAAATACCGGATCAAACCAGGCGCTTTCAAGAAAAATATTTTTAGTGGTTTCCTTCACTCCCGACTCAATTCCGCCAAAAATTCCACCAATACACATGGGGTCTTTAGTGCTGCAAATCATCAGGTCGGTTGACTGAAGTTTGCGCTCCACACTGTCGAGAGTTATGAACGGGGTTCCTTCGGGGAGGGTTTGCACTACAACCTTGCCGCCGGTAATTTCATCGGCATCGAAAGCGTGAAGCGGTTGCCCGGTTTCAAACAGCACATAATTGGTGATGTCCACCACATTGTTGATGGGGGAAAGCCCGATCACTTTCAGTCTTTGCCGGAGCCAGTCGGGCGACTCCTTCACTTCAACTCCCGAAATGGTTACGCCGGTGTAGCGCGGGCAGGCTTCCGGATTTTTTATTTCCACCGGAATCTCCAGGTTGTGGTTGTCAGGTTTGAAGTTATCTACCGGAATCCGCTTGTAAATAGTCGGCTTTTCTTTATTCAGAAATGCTGCAAGGTCACGCGCAACACCAATATGCGAGGCGCCGTCTATCCGGTTGGGAGTCAGATCGATTTCAATTGCCCAGTCGGGACTGATATTGTAAAACTCTTTCGCCGCCATGCCGGTTTTTGTTTCAGGTGGCAAAACGATGATTCCATCGTGATTGGTTCCAATTCCGATTTCATCTTCGGCACAAATCATTCCTTCGGAAACCTCACCGCGTATTTTGGCTTTTTTTAGCGTAACTTCCTTATCATCAAGGTAGAGCGTGGCGCCAACGGGCGCCACAACAACTTTTTGCCCTGCTGCCACATTGGGAGCACCGCAAACGATATTCAGCAATTCTCCCGTGCCGGTGTCAACGGTGGTTTTGCTCAGATGATCGGAATTGGGATGTTTTTCACAGGTAACAACTTCACCAATCACAAGTCCCTCCATCCCGCCTTTCACGGAATCTACCTGCTCTATGCCGGCAACTTCAAGACCGGTTTGTGTCAGTATCTCAGCGACTTTCTCCGGTGAAAGATCAATATCTATATATTCCTTTAACCAGTTATAGGAAATTTTCATTTTTTCTAATGATTTTCAATTTTATGAATCCCCAAAAATAGAGATTTTATATCATACGCCGGAAACTTGCCCGATTTTATTCGGGAATCTGAATTTAATCTCAACGTTTTCTCAAAGAAATTTATAGCGAATGAACATCTGCCTGCCGGCAGGCTTCCCCAAGGGAGATGAGCCTCTATCAGCCCATTACCAACTCAAGGTTCGTTTTGAATGCAACAAGGGGGAGTTAGAGTGGACTTTCCCAAAAAACCTTACGTTTTGATACTAATCGTCTCAAACCTAATTCTTGCTACTTCTCTGCTGATAAAGCTTTTGTAGTTACAACCCGTTTCACCCGGAAAGGCTTTTTTTGCTGCGATTCAAAATAGGTGCGCATTTGCAGTTCGGCAATTATTCCGATGGTAACAAACTGGATACCACCCATTACTAACAGAATGCCAAGTAAAAGCAGTGGTTTGCCCCATATATCCTGTCCCAGAATCTTCAGCACCAGCATATAAAGGTTAATCAGAACACCGATTCCTAAAGTTGCAATTCCCAATCCCCCGAAAAAGTGCATGGGGCGTTGCAGGTATTTTTTAAAGAAAAGCATAAGCAGCAGATCGCTCATCACTTTTGTGGTGCGGCTCAGGTTGTATTTGGAGGTGCCGAATTCGCGCGGACGATGATTAACATCAATCTGAGTGAAACGTGTGGCGCCTTCCAGTGTGATTAATACCGGAATAAAGCGGTGTAATTCACCGTAAATATGAATACTCTTAATGGTTTCGCGGGTGAAAATTTTGAGCGTGCAGCCTAAATCCTTCATGTGGGTTCCGGTAGATTTACGGATCATGTAATTTGCAATTTTAGAAGGAACTTTCCGTAAAAACATGCCGTCTTTTCGGTTTGCACGAATGCCGGCAACCATATCCCAGCCTTCGGTTTCCATCATTTTCAGCATCCCCGGAATGTCCGCTGGATCATTTTGCAGGTCGCCGTCAATAAGCGCCACAAACTCACCCGCTGTCTGATCGATACCTGCCTGAAGCGCAGAGCTTTGCCCATAATTCCGTTTTAGTTCTACCAAAAGGAAGCGTTCGTCATTAATTTTCAGAATTTCCGATTTTGTGCCGTCGGTTGAGCCGTCGTCAACAAAAATTGCTTCGTAATCAATTCCGGAAAGCGCTTTTTGAATCTGTTCCGACAGCGGTTTGATATTTGGCTCTTCGTTGTAAACACAGACTACCAGTGAGAGTTTTTTCATTGTTGCCTAAAATTGGTTGACACCTTAACTTTAAATTTTGCAAAGGTAAACAATCTGCCCGAGTTAATTGGTGTAACTTTTCAGGGGCGATTTTCAGGAGGGAGAGCGCTTATTCAATGTAAATGTAGTTCATTGAAGAAATTTTAAAAACAGAATAAATAGTTGTATGTTAAAACGATAAAGGTTAAAATTCAGTTTTGAGCGAAAAATAAATTTTTATAGCGCGGTTCATTTCTCTATATTTGCACGTATTCAACAGAAAAACCAAAAATTGATGAGGTATTTATATCTGTTTTCAACTCTTTTATTTTTTCATTATTCACTAACAGCCCAAACGGTTTTTTCATTAAGCTCCAACAGCACTTTTTTGGATCAGAATAAAAAACTGATTATTGCCAATTATATTCCCGAAGATTTTGTTTACGATGAAAACATTATGCTTGAGATTGATAACGAGCAATATAACTTGTTGAGACCTCCTGCTTTGCCGGAATACGGAACTCCTTACAAACTCAAAAAAGATGGTGAGGATTTCACACTTTATTTTTCTCCGTTGCCTCTGTTGAACATTCGTTCATTTGAGGAGATTGAAACCTATAGTGATGAATTAGTTCCCGGAAAATTTGAAATGTCCGATACTACCGGGTTCACCTATGCCTCTTATATAGGCGTCAAAGTGAGGGGAGCATCATCCAGAAATTATCCCAAAAAGTCTTATCAGCTCAGAATGTGGACAGATTCTGCAAGTTATGAAACAAAAGATGAGACTTTTTTCAATATGCGTAACGATGACAAATGGCTGTTATTAGCTATGTGGAATGAAAAAGTACGGCTCAACAATCCGTTTTCCCATGATTTGTGGCTGCGCATTCATCAATTATATTATGCCGAAAAAGAAGCAAAAGCAAACAGCGCAATCCGCACAAAATATGTTGAGGTATTTCTGGATGGCAACTATAACGGAGTTTATGCGTTTTCCGAAAATATGGACAGAAAGCAGCTGGCACTTAAAAAGACAAAAGACGGCGCGGTCAGAGGGGAGCTGTATAAAGGAAAAGAATGGGGACATGGATTAGTTATTTTCAATATGGAGGGAGTGCCTCCCTTTGATGAAAATGATCTGTTCTGGGATGGGCAGGAGATGAAGTACCCCAAGGATATTCCTGCTGACTGGAGCATGTTGCACGATTTTGCCTATTTTGTTGATGAGAGTTCAGATAATGACTTCCGGGATAAGATTTTTCAAAAATTCCATAGGGAAAATGCGATGGATTATTTTATTTTTCTCAATTTAGTTCATGCCAATGACAATACGGGGAAAAATATTTTCTTGGCTAAATATGATGCCGGCGAACCTTACTTTTACGCACCGTGGGACCTTGACGGAACTCTCGGCTTTGATTATAACGGAGATAAATGGAACGATAACTATGAAAGGATTCTTTCCAATCGCTTTTATGATCGTCTGGAAGCGTTAAGCCCTGATAATTATCTGAATGACCTTTCTGCAAGATGGTTTAGTCTCAGAGAAAATGTGCTGGATAACGAGGCGCTAAAATCAAGAATTGACAGTTTGAGCAACTATTTGCAAACCACCGGAGCTTATGAAAGAGAGCAACTTTCCTGGCAGGAAGAATCAAACCTTCAGCCTGAAGATGTGGATTATATAAAGGAATGGATTGATAATCGCATTAATTTTTTAGATCAATATTTTGCTGATTTGGAAACATACACGCCAAAACCCGGGCAAATGGATGAGCAGCCTGTTTCTGTTTTTTACAGCCGGGGAAAATTCAGGGTTCTGTTTGAAAAGGCATTGGGAAATTCAAAGCTGGAGTACAGGCTCTATACTGTTTTTGGTCAGCAAATTGACTCCGGCGAGATAACTCAATTCCATAACGAAATTGATGCTTCCCGCTGCTCTCCGGGTATTTATCTGATTCATTTTTATGACCTGAACAGAGGAGTCCGGTTTTCAGAAAAAGTTGTGGTTGCGGATTGAAATCATTCTTCCGGCAATTTTTTTAAGCACTCATCGGGCTTATTTTTAGTTGCCCTCCAACAGCTTTCAAAACTTTCATTATTGTTGAAAACTGAGGTTTTGCTCCTTCAGATAATGCTTTATATAAACTTGTCCGGCTAAGCCCAGTTTCTTCCGCAATTTTAGTCATTCCGATTGCTTTTGCAATGTTGCCAATTGCAGTAATTATGTCAGAGTCATTGCCTTCTGCCAAAACTTCATTAAGATATTCAACAATCATTTCGTTACTGTCTAAATAATCTGCAATATCAAATTTTG
>CAYNOQ010000064.1:0-15060 GCA_964398855.1 uncultured Mariniphaga sp.
AACCCGGGAGCGGCGTTGAATTCTTTATTTGAAATTCTTTGATAAAGTTTAATTTTGCATTTAAAAGATTGATGAAAAGCAAAATGAAAAGCCTGATAAAAGCGGTTGCGGCAATTGCCTTTTTGATGCCGCTTACTCCGGAAATTAATGCCCGGGATGGCGCTGCTCTGTATTTTTTGCAATCAATCTCCCAATCTTCACTAAGCAATCCCGCGGTTCAGAGCCGGACGGCGAATAAGTTAGTTATCGGGATTCCGCTCATTTCCGGTGCCACAGTTGACTGGAACGCAAATATCCCTTTAAATGCACTGTTTTATGACGGATTTGAATATGATGTTAAAAGACTGTATGAAGCGCTTGACGAAACCGGGAAGGTGAATGCATCTGCCGGGATTTCCATGTTTTTTACCAGCTTTCAACACAACAATTTTTCGCTGAGTTTCTCTGTTAAAGACCGTATTTTGTTAGAAGCCACTGCCGATCGTGAAATTGCCCGATTTGTTGCCGACGGCACTTTGGGTTCCTTCGGGAAAACCGAAAACTTTGGTGATTTGACTATGTTTCTGACGCATTACCGCGAAGTTGCCCCGGGGTTTTCTCTGCGGCTGAGGGAAGATCTGGATATCGGATTGCGGGCTAAAATTCTTTTCGGAAGATTTCACTTTAGCGGGGAAGACCTTAACTTTTCAGCAGAGACAGACAGGGAAAACGATGAATTGCTTTTAACGGGCAAAGGCTCCTATTTTGTAAGCGGACCGTTTTCTTATACTAAAAGCTCTGACGCACACGTGGCAGGTTTTTCGGTTGATGCCGCCCCCGGAGACTATTTTTTCAAACTTCGGAACCTTGGTCTGGCGCTCGATTTCGGCGTAATTTACCGACCCAACGACTATTGGGAACTGTCGGCAGGCATTTTAGATGCGGGGCTGTTAGGGTTCAGGCACAAATCCTTTGATATGGAGTTTGTCCGTCCTGCTCAATTTTCGGAGTATGCATTGTATCAGTCCAATAACCCGGATGGCGCTTTCTATCGGGAACCGCGCGTTGCGCTGATGAATCTTGCCGATTCCGTTTCACAAATTGTCAACGTCAGAAAACTTAATACACGAAATCTGTTAGCCCTTCCGGTTGATATTCATTTAGCTGCGCGGCGCCATTTGAGCGAAAAGATTTCAGCCGGATTGTATAATCAGGTAAGTTTTTACAGGTTGCAGCCGCAGAATATGCTTTCTGCCTTTTTTACTGCTGCCACCGGCTCCCGGTTTGAGCTCTCGGGAAGCGTGTCATCTGTGAATTTTAGAAATATCATGCCCGGTTTTGGCGCTGTATATACCGGTGAAAAGGTTCAGATATACTTTACAAGCAGTAATATTTCAGGTATTATTCAGCCATTTGCATCAAAACAATTAAATTTGTCTTTCGGTGTCAATTTTTTGTTTGGAACAGAGTAAATATTAGCAAATGAGTCTTTTTATTCTTTTAAATCCGGTAGGACTTTTTCGCACAGTTGTAGTTTTTGCAATTGTCTATTTTGCTTTCAGACTGTTCTCGCGCCACGTACTGCCATTCATTGTTGACAATAAAATGAAGGAGATGCAGAAAAAAATGCGGGAAGAGCAGAACCGGCAAAAGCAGTCCGGGAAACAGGAGGGCGACATCACGATTATATACAGAAAAAATAGTAATAACAACAACCGGGATGTAGGGGAATATGTTGATTTTGAAGAGGTGGACTGATTTTCAGCTGTTTTGCCCCGAATCACACAACGCATTCCATTCTGCCTTAACCGGTTTTTAAATCCCGAAATTTATAGAAAATGAAACAGGAAGAAGTTTTTAAGAAGCTTGTTGCACATTGCAAGGAGTACGGTTATGTTTTCCAGTCAAGTGAAATTTATGATGGACTGGGTGCTGTCTATGACTATGGTCAGTATGGAGTTGAATTGAAAAACAACATAAAAAAATACTGGTGGGACAGTATGGTTTTATTGCACGAAAATATAGTCGGGCTTGACTCTGCGATTTTCATGCACCCCACAACATGGAAGGCTTCCGGTCATGTGGATGCTTTCAATGACCCGCTGATTGACAATAAAGATTCAAAAAAGCGATACCGTGCCGATGTTTTGATTGAAGAGCAGCTGGCAACGTTTGAAGATAAAATAAACAGGGAGATTGAAAAGGCTCAGAAACGGTTTGGCGATGCCTTTGACGAAAAGCAGTTCAGGGAGACCAACCCAAGGGTTCTGGCTAATCAGCAAAAATATGATGAGCTGCATCAGCAATATGCGGAGGCGCTGAAAAACAGCGACCTTGCCGGACTCAAAAAAATCATTGAAGATCAGGGAATTGTGTGCCCCGTTTCGGGAACAAGAAACTGGACGGATGTGCGGCAGTTTAACCTGATGTTTTCCACCGAAATGGGTTCCACTTCTGACGGAGCCATGAAAATATATCTGCGCCCCGAAACTGCGCAGGGGATTTTCCTGAACTATCTGAATGTTCAGAAAAGCGGACGCATGAAGATACCCTTCGGTATTGCCCAGATTGGAAAAGCCTTTAGAAATGAGATTGTTGCCCGTCAGTTTATCTTTAGGATGCGCGAATTTGAGCAGATGGAAATGCAGTTTTTTGTACGTCCGGGAACCGAATTGGACTGGTTTGAAAAGTGGAAGAAAATCCGCATGAAGTGGCACCAGGCGCTTGGTTTTGGTGAAGAAAACTACCGTTTCCGCGAGCACGATAATCTGGCGCATTATGCAAACGCCGCCGAAGATGTGGAATACAAATTCCCGTTCGGTTTTAAGGAAGTGGAGGGCATTCACTCACGCACCGACTACGACCTTGCGCAGCACGAAAAATACTCAGGAAAAAGAATACGCTATTTCGATCCCGAACTGAACGAATCGTACGTTCCGTATGTGGTGGAAACTTCCATCGGTCTCGACCGTATGTTTTTACATATTATTGCGGCATCCTATTTTGAGGAGCAGCTCGAAAAAGGCTCCCGTGTGGTGTTGAAAATTCCGCCTGTTCTGGCTCCGGTGAAACTTGCCGTGTTGCCGCTGGTGAAAAAGGATGGTCTGCCCGAAATTGCAGAAAAAATTGTGGATGACCTGAAATTTGAATTTAATTGCCAGTACGACGACAAAGATTCCATCGGTAAACGCTATCGCCGCCAGGATGCCATCGGAACTCCTTTTTGTATCACTATAGACCACCAGACTGTTCAGGATGAGACGGTTACCATCCGTTACCGCGACAGCATGGAACAGGAGCGGGTGAATATTTCGCAGCTGAAAGAGATTATTTCCGAAAAGGTGAGCATGCGGAAATTGTTGGAAAAATTGTAACTTTATACTTTTCCGCTGAGGCAGCCGGGTAGAGTTTTATTTTTTTCTCTGCCTTTGCCTCGCGGTTTTGCTCCGGCAGGCATTTTTTCATTAATCCGGTATGCGCCATGAAAAGGGTTCTGATAATCACTTACTACTGGCCGCCAAGTGGTGGCGGCGGTGTGATGCGCTGGTTGAAAATGTCGAAATATCTGCCGGAATTTGGCTGGAATCCTGTTGTTTATACTCCTGAAAATCCGGATGCACCGGTAAGAGACGAAAGTTTAAGCGCTGAAATTCATCCCGCAACGGAAATTATCAAAACGCCCATTTGGGAGCCCTATGGAATTTTCAGAAAATTTACAGGCATAAAAAAAGAAGAAAAACTTGCTGTCGGTTTCATTTCCGATGCCTCTTCGGGAAACTGGAAAAACCGCTTGTCGGTGTTTGTTCGCGGAAACTTTCTGATTCCCGATCCCCGCAAATTCTGGGTTAAACCTTCCGTAAAATTTCTTACCGCATATCTTGAAAAAAAACCGGTTGATCTGATTGTTTCCACCGGACCGCCACACAGTATGCACCTGATTGCCCTTGCATTGAAAAAAAAGTTGAATATTCCCTGGATTGCCGATTTCCGCGATCCGTGGACGGATATTTACTTTTACGATAAGCTGCATTTGACGCGCCGGGGCGATAAAAAGCACCGTAAACTGGAGCTGAAAGTGCTTGAAAATGCAGATTTTATTACAACTGTCAGTCCTGATTGGGCAAAAATCCTGAAAAAAACACCCGCCATAAAGGTCAAGCTCATCAACAACGGATATGATCACGTCGATTTTGAAGACTTGAATGTTACGCCTGATGCAGATTTTTCCATCGCCCATTTCGGCGTTTTAAACGGCGACCGGAATCCAACCATTTTATGGAAAGCGCTTGGGGAGCTGTGCAAAGAAGATAGTGAATTTAAAAATCTGTTGAAAATCAGGCTGATTGGGCAGGTTGACGGACTGATTATTCGTGAAATTGAAGAAAACGGATTGGGCGGTAACCTTGTTCAGATCGGGCATCTTCCCCACCGGGAGGGTTTGCGGGAGCTTGCAAAATCGAAGATTTTGCTGCTGCCAAACATTATTGCATCCAATGTGAAAGGAGTTATTCCCGGAAAGATGTATGAATACATGGCGCTGAAACGACCGATTCTCGCTGTGGGGAAAACTGATTCCGATATTGCCGGAATAATCTCTGAAACCCAAACCGGAATTGCGGTTGAATTCGATGATTTTGATGCAATGAAGCAGGCGCTGAAGAATTTCTTTGAGTTGTACAAAGAGAACAAATTGGAAATTCAGCCGGTTGGTGTGGAACAATATTCACGAAAAAATCTGGCAAAAAAATTTGTTGCCCTTGCAGAAGAAAATTTGGATTAATTTCCCGGGAAGGGTGAGATTATATTAAATAACCATTAATTATGCTTTCAAGGATTTTTTTTAGATTCTGTCTAATTTTGGTACTGTTTCCTGTCTTGTCCTGTGCTCAGACAGGCGATTCCTTTCAGGCTTTGCGCAATCACATGGTGAAAAATCAGATTGAAGCGCGCGGAATTTCCGATAAAAAAGTGATAGAAGCTTTTCGGAATGTTGAGCGCCACCGGTTTGTGCTGCCTGAATTTATCCGGTATGCCTACTCCGATTCGCCGCTTCCCATTGATGAGGGGCAAACCATTTCACAACCTTACATTGTTGCCTACATGACCGAAATACTCAATCTGAAAAGAACGGACAAGGTACTTGAAATCGGCACAGGGTCAGGCTATCAGGCTGCGATTCTTGCCGAATTGTGCGATTCGGTTTTCACCATTGAAATTTTTGAAAAGCTTGCTCAAAAAGCGGGGAGAGTATTTGAAGAGCTGGGTTATGACAACATCCATGCGAAAACAGGAGACGGCTATATGGGCTGGCAGGAGTTTGCGCCATTTGATGCGGTTATTGTTACCTGCTCGCCCACCAAAGTTCCTGAGCCACTGAAAGAACAGCTTGCAGAAGGCGGGCGGATGATTATTCCGGTAGGAGAAAGTCCGGTGCAAAATCTTGTGCTGCTCAAAAAGCGAAAAGGGAAACTCCGGCAGGAGAATGTACTGCCCGTGCGGTTTGTGCCCATGGTTGATTCCGAAGGAGAAAAATATTGAAACTGAACACCGTTGCCGGTTCAGTTTACAATTCATTTTCGGATATTTCTTTTAATTTCGCATTTTCTTTTATTTTAATTGCATGCTATGTGGCTTAAGGTTTCAGGGGTTATCCTTAGAAATAAAATAACTTTACTTAGTATTCTTCTGATTATCACGCTGTTTTTGGGATACAATGCCAGAAAAGCTGAGATGTCTTACGAATATGCATCATTGCTCCCGAAAAAGGATCAGGCGTTTAAGGATTACCAGCGTTTTGTGGAGACATTTGGAGAAGAGGGCAATCTGATTATAATTGGCGTGCAGGATTCTGCTTTTTTTCAGGCAGACCGCTTTTTTGCATGGAAGCTGATGTGTGAAAAATTAGAGGATATTGAAGGTGTTGAAGACCTTTTGTCAGTTTCCAATGCCTATAATTTAGTGAAAAACAGCGACGAACGAAAATTTGAAATTGAAACGCTGTTCCCCGATTCGCTCATTTCGCAGAAAGAACTGGATGAAAGAGCAGCAATTTTTCAAAGCCTTCCCTTCTATCGCAATTTAGTTTACAATCCCGAAAGCAACGCCTATTTGCTGGCAATTACAATGAATAAAGACAAAATGCACTCGAAAGAGCGCGAAAAATTAGTGAAATCCATTGTGAAAATTACCCGCAAATTTGAAAAGGAGCAGCAGGTTGACCTGCACTATTCGGGGCTGCCCTATATACGGGTAATCAATTCCATGCAGATTAAAAAGGAGATTTATATTTTCAGTTTTCTGGCGCTTGCCATCTGTATCGCCGTTCTTTTTCTGTTTTTTTGCTCCTTCAAAGCCATATTTTTCCCGGTAATTATTGTTTTAATCGGGGTGGTCTGGAGCATGGGAATACTTGCCCTTTTTGGATTTAAAATCACCCTGCTGACCGGAATGATTCCGCCGCTGCTTATTGTAATCGGAATTCCAAACAGTATCTACATGCTGAATAAGTTTCATCACGAATACATTCAGCACGGAAACAAAATCAGGGCGTTGCAGCGGGTGATTATAAAAATCGGAAACTCCACATTTTTAACTAACCTCACCACTGCAAGTGGTTTTGCCACTTTTATTATTGTGGAAAGTGATATTTTGAAACAGTTCGGAATTGTGGCTTCTCTCAGCATAATGGGATTGTTCCTTTTGTCGCTGATGCTGATTCCCATCATTTTCAGCATTATCGGACCGCCATCTACAAAGCATTTAAATCATCTGAACAACAGATATATTTCGGGTATTATTGAACGGCTTATTCTGATTACCAAAAATTACCGGAGAGAAGTTTACATCGTTTCGGTGGTGATTCTGGCTTTTGGATTTTACGGAATAACCCGCATAAAAAGCTCGGGCTTTATGGTGGACGATATTCCCGAAAGCGACCCTATTTATAAAGACCTGAAGTTTTTTGAATCCAACTTTGACGGGCTGATGCCACTCGAAATAATGATTGATACGAAGAAGCCGGGCGGAGTGATGCAGCCAGCCACTTTTGCCGGACTGAATCAGTTAGACCAGCAATTTTCAAAATACTCGGAGCTGTCGCCTTCTCTTTCGCTGCTCAATTTGTTGAAATTCTCCAAGCAGGCGTTCTACAACGGGCATGAGAATTACTATAGTCTGCCCAACAACCGCGAGCAGAATTTCATTCTGCAATATGCAAAAATAAACGGAGAAGGTACCGGGCTCCTGCATTCATTCATAGACAGTTCACGGCAGGTTACGCGGGTCAGCATCCGCATGAAAGATGTGGGAACAAAGCGCATGGAAGAGCTTTATGCAGAGTTTAAAGCCGATATCGACTCCATTTTTCCGGCAGAAAAATATGAAGTGGTGGTTACCGGTTCCAGCGTAACTTCCTTTAAAGGGACTCAATATCTGGTCAAGAATCTGTTTTCCAGCCTTGCATTGGCAATTGTCCTGATTTCATCCTTTATGGCAATCATGTTTTCTTCCTGGAGAATGGTAATCATGTCATTGATTCCCAACATTCTCCCACTGATTTTTACCGCTGCAATCATGGGATTTACCGGAATTCCCATCAAGGCGTCAACCATTCTGGTTTTCAATATCGCTTTTGGAATTTCGGTTGACAGCGCCATCCATTTTCTCAATAAATACCGGCAGGAATTGGTTACCACTTCCGGCGATATTCGCGAATCGGTGGTGCGTTCACTCAAGGAGACCGGCGTGAGTATGATCTATACGGTAGTTGTGCTTTTCTTCGGGTTCGGAATATTTTCCCTTTCGGGTTTTGGCGGAACCGTTGCCATGGGCGTTCTGGTTTCACTCACCCTTTTGGTTGCCGTAACTTCAAATCTGATATTACTGCCTTCGCTGCTTACCGGTCTTGAAAAATGGAGTAGTATCAGCGCTTTCAGGCGCCCGGTGATACGAATTTACAGCGAACCGAAGAAGGTGGAGCTGGAAAAAGTTAAAGTGAAGGTTAAAGGTTTTGAGAAAATAAAACGGGCTTAAAATAGTTTATAAATGTGTGGACAGAATTCTGTAAATTCATATTAGCATTCTGACAATCAATTTGTTTAATCGAATATATATTCATGTATCCGCTTGAAGAACTTCAGAAAAAAATAGATGCCGAAATTGTAAAACGCACTGACCGGCTGACCGGTAGGAAACCGGGTGGACTCTATGCGCCGGTTGAATACTCTCTTTCTGTCGGAGGAAAACGCCTGCGTCCTGTTTTGCTTCTGTTAGGCTACAATATTTTTTCGGAAGATGTGGAAAAAGTATTGCCGGCGGCTTTTGCATTAGAGGTTTTTCACAATTTCACCCTTCTGCACGACGATATTATGGATGAAGCCGACATGCGCCGCAACAAACCCACTGCACACCTGAAATTTGGCGTCAACAATGCCATTCTTTCGGGCGATGCCATGGTTTTTTTATCCTACCAGAATCTTTTTGAGTGCCAGTCGCCCAATTTAATGAGGGTTATGGAGATGTTTACGAAATCTGCGTTAGAAGTCTGCAAGGGGCAGCAGTATGATATGGATTTTGAAAACCGGATGGAAGTTACAGAGGCGGAATATTTGAAAATGATTAAACTGAAAACGGCTGTTTTGTTGGGCTTGAGTCTCAAGGCAGGAGTTCTGCTCGCCGAAGGACCGGAGGAAATTGCCGGGCAGCTTTATGATTTCGGTCTCAATCTGGGAATGGCTTTTCAGCTGCAGGATGACTGGTTAGATAGTTTTGGGAACCAGAAATTTTTTGGGAAAAAAATTGGCGGAGATATTTTGTCCAACAAAAAAACTTTTCTTCTTATTTCTGCATTGCAACGGGCAACCGGAAAAACAAAAAGCGACCTTGTTGGTTGGTTGAAAATGGATTCGTTCAATCGTGATAAAAAAATATCAGCTGTGATAGATATTTATAATCAGCTGGAAATAAGCGAGCTGACCCGGAATAAGATTGATGAATATATCATTCGCGCTGAAGAAATTGTGAAAAATATCACGTTGAAAGAAGAAGCAAAAAAGCGGCTTCTGGAGTTTACCGGAAAAATTTCAAACCGTGAGGTTTGAGAAAAACGGCTGAACCTTAAGCTGTTGCATAAAAAAAGCGGAAACGGCTGAACACAAAACTGTAATTCGGAAAAAAGAGGTAACTTTTGACACTTTTCAAATTTTATAAAAGATGAATCAAAGCATTGGAAAAATCATTCAGGTAATTGGTCCGGTAGTCGATGTGAGCTTCGAAAAAGAGGGCGAAGATTTACCTGCCATTTACGATGCTCTCGAAATTATTCGTGATGACAAAGAGCGTTTAATTATTGAGTGCCAGCAGCATATAGGAGAAAATACCATTCGCTGCATTGCGATGGACTCCACGGATGGGTTGAAACGCGGCATGGAAGTTCATCCTACCGGAAAGCCGATAATCATGCCGCAGGGTGAAGAGGCGCTTGGGCGCCTGCTCAATGTTACCGGAGATTCGATTGATGGTCTGGAACCACTTCCCAAAAACGGATTCAGAATTCACAATGATCCGCCCAAGTATAAGGATCTGCAAACCGAAACAGAAGTGCTCTACACCGGCATTAAAGTGATAGACCTGATTGAGCCTTATGCAAAAGGCGGAAAAATCGGACTTTTTGGCGGCGCCGGAGTCGGAAAAACAGTGCTTATTCAGGAATTGATAAATAATATTGCGCTGGCACACAGCGGCTTGTCGGTTTTTGCCGGGGTTGGTGAGAGAACGCGCGAAGGAAATGATTTGCTTCGCGAAATGATTGAAGCCAAAATTGTGGATTACGGAGACGCTTTTCTCGAATCCATGGAAGAGGGCAGCTGGGATCTCTCGAAAGTGGACATGAACCGGATAAAAAAGTCGAAATTGGCAATGGTTTTCGGGCAGATGAATGAGCCGCCGGGTGCGCGCGCAAGGGTTGCACTCTCGGGACTTGCCATTGCAGAAAGCCTGCGCGACAGCAGCTTCGATTCAGGGCAGGGACGCGATATTCTCTTTTTCATTGATAACGTTTTCCGGTTCACGCAAGCCGGTTCCGAAGTTTCCGCGCTTTTGGGCAGAATGCCTTCGGCTGTCGGCTATCAGCCCACATTGGCAACGGAAATGGGAATTATGCAGGAGCGGATTACTTCCACCAAAAACGGCTCAATTACCTCTGTGCAGGCGGTTTATGTTCCGGCAGACGACCTGACCGACCCCGCGCCTGCCACAACTTTTGCCCACCTTGATGCAACAACGGTGCTCAGCCGTAAGATTGTCGAGTTGGGGATTTATCCGGCTGTGGATCCGTTGGAGTCCACTTCGCGGATTCTAACTCCCGATATTGTGGGCGAAGAACATTACAACTGTTCCCAGAATGTGATTTATTTGCTCCAGCGCTACAAAGAGCTTCAGGATATTATTGCCATTTTGGGAATGGATGAGCTTTCCGAAGAAGACAAATTGGTGGTGCACCGTGCGCGGCGCGCACAACGTTTTCTGTCGCAGCCGTTTTTTGTGGCTTCACAGTTCACCGGCATTGACGGGAAACTGGTTTCTATCGATGAAACAATCAAAGGTTTCAATATGATTCTCAACGGCGATGTGGACAAATATCCCGAAAATGCCTTTAATTTGGTGGGCACAATTGAAGAAGCCATTGAAAAGGGAGAACGCTTGTTAGCCAAATCTTAAATTCAGCGTCATGTTTCTTGAAATCATTACACCGGAAAAAAAGATTTTTGAAGGCAAAATCAACCGCATCCGACTCCCGGGAAGCAAAGGCTCTTTCGAGATTCTGAAAAGTCACGCCCCCATTGTTTCAACGCTCGAAAGGGGAGAAATACGCGTGATCGATGATAAAAACAAAGTTCACACATGGAAAGTGAACAGTGGAATTGTTGAAAATAAGGCGGATAAAATTATCGTTCTGTTAGATTTGATTTGAAATCCAAAATTCTCATCATACGATTAAGTTCCATCGGCGACATTGTTCTGACCACGCCGGTTGTACGTTGCCTGAAAGTACAAATGGAAAATGCGGAGATTCATTTTGTAACCAAAGCGCAATATGCGCAGGTGGTTTTACCGAATCCGCATATCAGCAAAGTACATCTCTATTCCGGAAATCTGCGTAAGCTGGTGCATCAGCTGAGGAGAGAAAAATTTGACTATATTATTGATTTACACAAAAATATCCGCAGTTTCTCCATCAGATTAAGGCTTTTTAATGTTCCTTCGTTCAGTTTCAACAAGCTGACTTTTCATAAATTTTTATTGGTGAAGCTGAAAATCAACCGGCTGCCCGACATTCATGTTGTTGACCGCTATTTTAACGCTTTGCGAAAATTCGATATTAAAAATGACGAAAAAGGGCTTGATTTTTTTATCCCTGAAGGGGAAAATTATCCGCCTGAAAAATTGCCTGCCGGCTTTTCTGAAGGCTACATCGCTTTTGCGATTGGCGGTACCTGGACTACCAAAAAACTTCCGGTTGAAAAGGTAGTTGAAATTTGCAACCAGCTCTCCTTTCCTGTTATTCTTTTGGGCGGAAAGGAAGAAGAAGCTGCCGGCGAATCGATTATATCTCAATGCGGAAGCAATGTAATTAACCTTGCAGGAAAATGCAGTTTATACCAGTCTGCCGGGCTGGTGCGCGATGCAAAACTGGTTCTGACCAACGATACCGGACTGATGCACATTGCCGCTGCATTTCAGAAAAGGATTCTTTCATTTTGGGGAAATACCGTGCCTGAATTTGGTATGACTCCCTACAAGGCTGACCCTGTTTCAGAAATTATGGAGGTAAAAGATTTAGACTGCCGCCCCTGTTCAGCAATCGGTTTTAACGAGTGTCCGAAAAAGCATTTCAATTGCATGAAAATGCAGGATGTGAACAGGGCAGTCCGTTGGGTTCGGGCAAACTTCGATGCCTGACAAACATTTCTGTTTCAGCCATTCAGGCTTTCAAATGCTTTTGCAAGCCGTTCAAGACCTTCTTGCAATACGCTTCGCGGGCAACCGATGTTCAGTCTCAGCCAGCCGCTGCCGCCATAGCCGAAGCGGTCGCCGTTATTTAATCCTACTTTTGCCTTTTCAACCACGAACCTGAACAGCTCCTTGTCGCTCATTCCGTAATCATTGAAATCTATCCAAATCAGATAAGTAGCTTCGGGTTTCATCACCTTTGCACGCGGAATGTGTTGCTGGAAAAACTTCTCAAGGCAGCGATAGTTCTCCTGCAGATAATCCATCAGCTGGTCAAGCCAGTTGTCGCCGTTTTTGTACGCAGCTTCCAATGCAACCGAACCAAAAATGTTTCCCATTCCGTAATGCCCGACCTGAAGCGCCCTTTCGTATTGTACTCTTTTTCTTTTGTCGGGAATAAAAACCACCGAAGAAGCAAGTCCGGCAACGTTGAACGTTTTGCTGGGCGCCATAAAAATCAGCGACTCTTTTTCTGCCTCTTCGGAGAGTGTTGCAAATGGAATATGCCTGTGTCCTTCGAAAATCAAATCTGAATGAATCTCATCCGAAATGACCATAATGTCGTTTTCCCGGCAAACATTCCAAAGGCTTTCCAGCTCTTCCCGTTTCCATGCCATTCCCCCCGGATTGTGCGGATTGCAGAGTAGCAAAAGTTTTGTGTCTTCTGTAATTTTTGATTTTAAATCGTTGATATCGAACGTGTATCGTCCATTTTCAATTTTCAGCGGATTTTCAATCAGCTTTCGCCCGGTTCCGGTTACCGTCTCAAAAAACGGAAAATATACAGGCGGCTGCACAATCACTCCGTCGCCGGGATTTGAAAAGGTTTCAACAGCAATAGTCAGACCTGCAACCACTCCGGGACTGAATGAAATCCACTCTTTTTTCACATTCCAGCCGTGTCGGCGCTGCATCCAGCCGATTATCGCATCAAAATAGGAATCGGGTCTGAAGGTGTAGCCGTAAATTTCATGGGCGGCTCTTTCCCTGATGGCATTTACAATGAACGGCGGTGTTTTGAAATCGGTGTCGGCAACCCAAAGCGGCAAAACATCATCGGTTTGAAAAAAGCGCTCGCGGGCGTCATATTTCATGCAGTTAGTTCCTTCGCGGGGAATGATTTCATCAAAATCATATTTTTTCATCACTTATGAATCTTTTCTCAACGGTCAGACACGTCAATTTTTGATAAAAAATTGAAATCGCTGCCCTTGTTATATTTGAGTACAAAGTTAAAACGATTCAGGTTCAGACAAAGACTAAAATCTTCTTTTGGCGACCATTCCTGATTTTTCGGTTCAAAAAAGCGACTCCCGGAACCTTTTCGGATGGTTTTTACCATTTCAGAAAAACCGGATTGAACGCCGGTCAGTTCATTGGTCAGATAGGCTGCACAAAGGGTGTCTTCATCGGTGGGATATTCGCACGCATAGCCCATGCAAACTAATGAAACTAACTCTGGATTTTGCTTTTTGATGTAGCGGACAATGGCGCCGGCATTCACAAAACTTCCGGTGATTATTTCCGAAGCCCGGGTGGCAGCTTCAATTCCCTGAGTGCCCGAACTGGTAGTGTGAATCAACGTTTTCCCTTCTAAGTTGATATGAAGCAGGTGCGCCGGTGAATTTCCAAAATCGAACCCGGGCGGCTTTTGTTCTTCACGCTCTCCCATAAGTAAAAATCCGGGGTTCTGCTCTTTTATCCGGTAGGCTGTATCAATGGATGCAACGGGAATAATACCGGAAGCGCCCTGATTGAAAGCGTAGCAGGCGGTGGAAAAAGCCCGGAAAACATCAATGATTACAGTTATGCCCTGAGCCTTTTTTGCACCATCAAGCAAATGGAGTGTCTGAATTTTCATTCGAAAATTTTGCCTGCTTAGACAATAATAAGTTCCACACCGCTCTCCTCAATTTCCTGAGCTGTTTTTTTGGAAATTCCCGAGTCTGTGATGATTATATCTATCTGGTCAAGATTGCAGATACGCCCAAAACCACGCCGTCCAAATTTTGATGAATCGGTCAGCACAATTGTGCGGTGCGCCGCTTCCATCATTTTTTTGTTGAGATTTGCCTCTTCAATATTTGAGTTGGTGACGCCGTAATCCACATCAACACCGTCAACGCCCATAAACAGCTTTGTGCAGGTGATGTCATTCAGCATTTTCTGTGCAAAATCACCCACGGCAGATGAAGAACTCTTCCTGATGATCCCGCCAAACTGTATCACTTCGATATTCTTTTTGGAATTAAGCTCCATTGAAGTTTTCAGAGAGGAGCTTACCACCGTCAATCCCGTTTCCGATGTAAGTTCCTGAGCCAAAGCGTGCACAGTGGAGCCGGCGGCAAGAATAATCGTATCGTTATTCTCCACCAACTTGCAGGCAGCTAATGCAATTTTCCTTTTTTCATCGGTTTTTAACTTTTCCTTTTCCTGAATATCAATATCGGTGGCATAAGGATTTACCGGACTTGCACTGCCATGGGTGCGATAAAGTAACTTTTTGCTCTCCAGGTTTTTAAGGTCTTTTCTTACCGTAACCGGTGTTACATTTAGCTCTTTGGCAAGTTCTGTAACCCGCACAAATCCGTTTTTCTTGAGCATATCTAAAATAAACTTGTGGCGCTCTGCTATACTCAACATCTTTTGGTTTTTAAATATGAATATAAAATGAATTACTTTTTCTGTCCCTGAAAACACAAAGTTACAATTTTTGAAGTGAAAAAGATTAAAAAAGGAAAGAAATTGAAAGAGGGGTGCGAGGAATAGATGCAAAAGAAGCTTCTCTGGCTCTGCCGGAGGAGAGAAGGAAGAGTTTCTATTTAACGCTCGCTCCTTGTTATCAGAGGGTTGGATTCTTGATTTCCCCTATATGCAGATAGAGAGTGTAGTTCAGAATTCAGAGTTCAGAGTTCCAAGTTCAGAGTTCCAAGTTCAGAGTTCCGAGTTCCAAGTTCCGAGTTCCAAGTTTCGGGTTTCGGGTTCCAAATGAACTGTTTCAGCACCTTTTATCCTTCTCATTACTCACTCTCTTCTTACCCGACGTTGTCCCGAAGCCTCGGGACAAGTCTG
>CAYNOQ010000065.1:0-14904 GCA_964398855.1 uncultured Mariniphaga sp.
AGTATCTGGTCAGCCAATCGCATCCCGCCGTCTTATTATTGCAAAATCCTATTAAGTTCAGGGAAATTATCGTAAATTAATTTTATTTCTCTTGACCAGTTAGGGTATTTATGAACTTCATCAAGTAGAAGGTGTAAAACATTTTTATATTGCTGATTTTTTGTTGAATTCGGGTATTAGGTTTTTTAAATCCGCTAAATAGCTGATTGCGAAGCTGTAATTATGAGCTACAACTATCCTGTCATCCAAAAATTCATCCTTATAAATTGCCAAAACCTCCATTTCTGACCTTTCTGTTAAATGCTTGAGGACAAAAATGTCTTTTTATTGCGAAAATGTATGTTTATTCACGAAAAAGTTATAAACTTGCATCGAAATTCAATTTTAAAATTAGTAATTGAAAATGAAAAGCTTTTTAACCCATATCGCCATTTTTTTCGGAGTTCACGCAGCTCAGGTTAACGGACACCTTTGCGGAATTAACTTTCTAAGGCGTTTTCTCAGGCGTTTCAGAGCCTGATTTGCAAATGCTTACATTTATATAATAGCAAATCGGGGTCATTTTTTAATGACCTTTTTTCTTTTCAATAAAAATTCATTTTTCACCCTTTTAATATAAAACACCTTGAAATATCAAATTCCATATATTGTCAAAATTGCTTCCGTCGGAGATTATAAATTTTCCGAAGCAATTGTTCAGTCGATTAATGAATCGGCACAAAAGCGCGGAGTGAATCTGGCTCAGCGTTCAGCAGCCTATATTAAGGAAAAGATGAAAAACGGGCTGGCAGTTATTGCAGTAACTCCCGACCATAAGGATTGGTTAGGCTTTTCCTATATTGAAGCCTGGGACCACCGGCAGTTTGTTGCAAATTCCGGGTTGATTGTTAAAGAAGAGTTCAGAGGAATCGGTATTTCCAAAGATATTAAGCTGAAGATTTTCAACCTCAGTCAGGAAAAATTCCCGTTTGCCACCATGTTCAGTTTGAGTTCCAATGCTGCCGTCATTCGGGCAAACTTTGAAATGGGATTTCGAATCGTTTCCTTTGATGAAGTGCTTCACGATCAGCGCTTTCTGACGGGTTTCAATTGCTTAGTGGATTATATCGGAATGATGAAAAACGGAATGGAAACCTCCGGTCATGTGGCGATGATTTACAAGCCGTTGAGTCTGGCAGGAGAAGCAGAACTGATTCATTCCTATGCGGGTCATGCAATCTGATTGAATCCATTTTCTCAATTTATTTTTTGAGCTGTTGTAAATTTTATACAAATAGATTTCCAACCTACGGTTGAGAATGACGATTCATTAAGGTGGGAGAGGTGGCGGCGAAGTCGCCACCTCTCCCACCTTAAGAAATCCATCAACGGCGTCATTCTCGCCCAAAAGGGCGGGAATCTTCCTCTCAGGGGTAAGCATACGGATATGCATTTAAGATTTACCGTGAATTCTATTTTTAATTGGAAAATTTACGTAATTATTGAACGAATTGTTATCTTTGCAGCCGCAAAACAGACACGGGTGTAGCTCAGTTGGCAGAGCACTGGTCTCCAAAACCAGGTGTCGGGAGTTCGAGTCTCTCCTCCCGTGCAAAGAAAAGACAGGCAAAGCAAGGGTTGCAGCAAAATGTTGCAGCCCTTTTTTTTGCTAAAAATTTCGGATAAGCTGCCGGGTAATTTCCATGAGATTTTCTTCCCAGTTAGGATTGAGGGGCCACATTTCCTCGATTTTACCGTCAATTTCTTCCGCAAAAACACGTGCCTGCTCGCGGTCAAGGTCGCTTTGAATGTAGATTACCGGAATTGACTCCCTTTTAGCAAGCTGCACCAGTTCGCGCATCCGCTGCGGCGTTGGCTCCTTGCCACCCGGTTCCAGCGAATGCTCGGTCAAACCGTAGTCGCGTGAAAAGTAGGCAAGACTGGGGTGAAACATAATGAATGAGCGCCCGCGGTACGGCTCAAGCAATGTGCTGATTTTCTGATTCAACTCATCAATTTCTTTAGCAAAAATCAGGTAATTGTTGTGATAAAATTCACTTCTTTCGGGATTGATAAGGGAAAGCTCTGCTGTTATCCGCTCTGTCATCTTTTTGACCAGCACAGGCGACATCCAGGTGTGCGGATTGATTCCGGCTGACAAGCCCTGTTTTTCTGTCTCAAACACTTTTGCATGGATAAGCTCCAGGTTATCAGAAAGATTAACGACTTTCATCTTTTTGTTGATCTCCCGGATTTTCTCATCCCATGAATATTCAAACGCCACATGACCCATTTTCAGCCAAAGAAGTGACTTTGTAATATCAACCAACTGAGAAGGCAAAAGGGTAAATGTTACCGGACTTTCACCGGGCGGAAGCAGAAGGTTTATTTTGAAATCGTCTCCTGCAATTTTTTCCACAAAAGTTTTTTCTGGTAAAATACTGACAGTAATCACCGGTTTTCCGCTGGTATCGTTTTTCTGCCTTTGTGAACTGCAAGCCATTAGAAAAAAGGCTAAAAAAACAATCCAAAAGAGCGATGTCAGCAGTCGAATATCAGTTTTTTTTAGTGTCATCTCAAGGGTTATGAATTTTTAAAACATCTGCATATCGTGCAGTTTACGGTAGCGTCCACCGGCGGCGAGCAGCTCGTCGTGGGGTCCGCGTTCCACAATTTTCCCTTTGTGCAAAACAAAAATAAAATCGGCATTTTTTATTGTTGACAATCGGTGAGCAATCACCAGCGAAGTGCGGTTTTTCATCAGATTCACCAGAGCATCCTGCACAAGCCGTTCCGATTCGGTATCCAAAGATGATGTAGCTTCGTCCAAAATGAGAATTGGCGGGTTTTTTAGCACCGCCCTTGCAATGGAAAGCCGTTGTTTCTGTCCGCCGGAGAGCTTATCGCCGCGGTCGCCGATTCCGGTCTGGTATCCGTGCTCTGTTGCCATGATAAAATCATGGGCGTTGGCTATTTTTGCGGCGCGGATAACTTCTTCTTCAGAAATATTATCCATTCCGAAAGCGATGTTGTTGTGAAAAGAGTCGTTGAAAAGGATAGGCTCCTGATTGACATAACCAATGAGATTGCGCAGGCTTTTCAGTTGCAGATCGCGTAAATCTTTTCCGTCGATAGTAATTTTCCCGTTGGAAACATCATAAAACCGGGGCAGCAAATCGGCTAATGTGGTTTTTCCGCTACCCGACTGCCCGACAAAAGCGATGGTTTGCCCCTTTTCGATTTCAAGATTGATGTTTTTCAAAACCGGAGTGGTATTGTAGGCAAAAGAGACATTTTCATAAGCTATTTTTGAATGAAAATCGCCAATGAAAAGCGCTCCCGGACTATCGGTGATGGTCTCTTCGGTGAGCAGAATTTTATCGATACGCTCCATGGATGCCAATCCCTTTTCAATACTGTAAAGCGCTGTGGAAAAAGCTTTTGCAGGATTTATGATATTGTAGAAAAAAACCAGATAGCCGATAAATGCCGCCGCATCCAATGAGCTTTTCTGTTTGAGAATCAGTTGCCCGCCATACCACAAAACAACAATAATCACAACGGTTCCTAAAAATTCGCTCACCGGATGGGCGAGAAATCTTCGCCACATCAGCTGGTTCATAATGCGAAAGTAGCTTTCGTTTTTATTTTCAAACCGCTCAATCGCTTTATTCTCAGCATTAAACGCCTTGATAATCCGCAGTCCCGACAGATCTTCTTCAATAACCGAAAGAATTTCGCCCATTTTGTTCTGCCCTTTCCGGCTCTCCTTTTTCAGGCTTTTGCCGATATAACCGATAATTGAACCGGCAATGGGAAACATAATCAGAATGAAAAGGGTCAGACTCCAGCTCATGTAAACCATAACAATGAGGGACACTAAAATGAGAATCGGATTTTTGATCATCATGTCAAGTGAATCCATGATTGAGTTTTCCACTTCCGTAACATCGCCGGTCATGCGCGCCATAATATCTCCTTTGCGCTCATCGGAAAAAAAGCCAAGCTGCAGGTTCAGCACCTTTTTGTAGATGATGGAGCGAATATCGCGGACAACTCCGTTGCGAATGAACACAATCATATAGTTTGCAAGGTAGTAGAAGCCGGTTTTGAGAAAAACGGTGATGATGATAAAAATTCCGATAAATATCAGCGCTTTCTCATGGCTATATTGCACAATCACCTGACTTATAAGATAATTGGCATATTCAGAAATGGACGAAATGGAGTAGTTTAGCTCTGGTTTTACCAAAACAAGTTCCTGGGTTCCGAACAGAATCTGAAGAGACGGAATGAGAAGTAAAAAGGAAAATGCGCCAAAAACAGCACTCAGGAAATTGAACAAAACATTCCACACGAGCTTCCATTTGTAGGGCGGAATGAACCTTTTCAGCAGTTTGAGAAACTCTTTCATACAATTTAATCAATACCATTTTTCAAAAAGGATTTTTCTGCTTAAAGCTGGCTAAAAAATCCCTGTATAATTATGCGGTGTTACCTCTTTCAGCTCTTTTTTTATTTTTTCGCTGACATCCAGCTCATCAATAAATAGATGAATTGCCTGTTTGTCAATGACTTCATTTTTTCGGGTTAAATCTTTCAGCGCTTCATACGGATTCGGGAAAAATTCCCTTCTCAGGATGGTCTGAACAGCTTCCGCTACCACCGCCCAGTTTTCTTCCAGATCCCTGTCCATTGCCCGGCGGTTCAGCAGCAGTTTACCAAGTCCCTGCAATGTTGCTTTCAGTGCAATGAGCGTGTGCCCGAACGGAACACCGATAAACCGCGTAACGGTTGAGTCGGTCAGGTCGCGCTGCAACCGTGAAACGGGCAGTTTTGATGCAAGCTGCTCAAATCCGGCATTGGCAATACCGATATTGCCTTCGGAATTTTCAAAATCGATGGGATTCACCTTGTGCGGCATGGTGGATGACCCCACTTCGCCTTTTTTAATCTTCTGCCTGAAATAGTTCATGGAGATATAGCTCCACATGTCGCGGTCAAGGTCCAAAACGATGTTGTTGATACGCTTCATAGCATCGAAGATAGCAGCGTAATTATCGTAATGCGCTATTTGAGTGGTGAATTTTGAGCGCTCCAGACCAAGTTTTTCCTTACAGAAACTATCGGCAAACTGCTGCCAGTCCACATCGGGATAGGCAACTTTGTGCGCGTTAAAATTTCCGGTGGCACCGCCAAATTTTGCATAACAGGGGAGGGCGCGCAACTGTTCCAATTGAACCTGAATCCGCTCTGTAAAAACCCGAATTTCCTTACCCAATTTGGTTGGCGAAGCCGGCTGCCCGTGGGTTTTGGCAAGCATGGGAATATCCTGCCACTCAGCGGCAAGCTCTTCAAGTTTGTCTGTGAGTTGCTGAATCAGAGGGTAATACTCATTATTCAGCGCATGGTGAACAGAGAGCGGCAGGGCAGTGTTGTTGGCATCCTGAGAGGTCAGCCCAAAATGAATAAACTCCTTGAATCTGCCTAATCCGATGGCATCAAATTTCTCTTTCAGAAAATATTCCACCGCCTTCACATCGTGATTGGTGGTACGCTCAATCTCCTTAATCCGAAGGGCATCCTCCTGTGAAAAAATCTTGTGAATTTGCCGCAGCTGTTCTGTTTGGTTATCTGTTACTTCTCTGAGTTGCGGGAGTGGCAGTTCGCACAACGCCACAAAATATTCGATTTCCACAAAAAACCGATATTTTATCAGGGCATATTCACTGAAATATTGCCAAAGGTTATCCACTTTGTTTCGGTATCTACCGTCAACCGGCGAAATGGCAGTTAAAGAATCCAAATTCATTATTAATTGTGTTAAAAAACATGGTAAAGGTAGTAAAAACGGTTGATTAGGACTTTTTCCCGGCTGCGATAATTCAATGTGCCGGATTTATTTATAATTTCGTGAAATTGAGTGAGGCGTTTGTTTATGGTTGACAATTAAAGGATTTTATTATGAGAAAGCTGAATTTTCTGTTTCTGCTGTTGTGGTTTCCTGTTTTGTTGTTTGCGGAAGAGGAAAATAATGAGAAACTAATCTATAAGTTTAACATTAAAGAAGATATTACCCGCGCAACATGGAGGCAGACGCAGCAGGCATTTGCTGCCGCCGATTCATTGGGCGCCGACATTTTTCTGATTCACATGAATACTTATGGCGGAACAGTGCTGGATGCCGACTCCATTCGTACTAAAATTTTGCACAGCTCTATTCCGGTTTATGTGTTTATCGACAACAATGCGGCTTCTGCCGGAGCGCTAATCTCCATTGCCTGCGACAGTATTTATATGCGCCCGGGCGGAAGTATCGGAGCGGCAACGGTTGTAAATCAAACGGGTGATGCCATGCCCGACAAATACCAGAGCTATATGCGTTCAACCATGCGCGCCACCGCTGAGGCAAAGGGGAAAAAAGCGGTTGTTTCGGGCAATGATACCATTATGGAGTGGCGCAGAAATCCCAAAATTGCAGAAGCAATGGTTGACCCGGCTGTGTTTATAGAAGGAGTCATCGACACCGGTAAGGTGCTCACTTTCACGCCTGTTGAAGCCATGGAACATGGGTTTTGCGAGGGGGTTGCAGAGACGGTTTCCGAAGTGATCCGAAAGTTAGGGATTGAGGAGTACCGGATTGAGGAATACCAGCCGTCATTTATTGAACGGATTATTGGATTTTTAGTGCATCCGGTTATTTCCGGATTGCTCATCATGGCAATCATCGGCGGAATTTATTTTGAAATGCAGACACCGGGTGTGGGTTTTCCGTTGTTTGTTGCCATTCTGGCGGCAGTACTCTATTTCGCACCATTATATCTTGAAGGGTTGGCAGAACACTGGGAAATTCTGCTGTTTTTCGTCGGATTGATTTTGATTGCTATAGAGATATTTCTCATTCCGGGATTTGGAATCACCGGAGTTTTGGGAATTATATTTGCCTTCACCGGATTGGTTCTGAGCCTGATAGAAAATATTGTTTTCGATTTTGCACCGGTAAACGGACAAAAATTAGGAGTGGCGTTGATGACGGTTACTCTTGGAATTTTTGGCGGCTTTATACTTTCACTTTATTTAGGGAACAGGGTTTTTTCAGCCCGGTCAGGTCCATTCAGAAATCTTGCGCTGAAGACCGTTCAGGATGTGGATGAGGGATATCTGAACGTGGAGTCTTCATTTCTTGCACTGAAAGGAAGAACCGGCATTGCGCAGACAGTTCTTCGTCCGGGAGGTAAAGTCCTGATTGACGGCGAAGTATATGATGCCGTAACCGAAGGAGGCTTTATTGCAAAGGATGAAGAAGTTGTGGTTGTTAAAGTGAGTACTGCGCAACTCTATGTGGAGCGTATCGAATCTGCCTGAAAAGAGAGTTCGCGTATGCAGGTTTTTGGTTAGTTTTGTCAGGCTGAATTTATTTTGACTTGTAAGAAATCATTTATAAAATTTTAATCGTATGAGAAAAATGAAAAATACAATTTTACTGTTTGTGTTTGCACTGTTTGTTCAGGGGAATGCTTTTGCACAATCTCCGGTTGAGGGTTCGGAAGTGATTGGCCGCTGGGACCTTACGTTTTCCATTGAAGATAATGCAATGAAAGAGCTGGGCTTGTTTCGCCACGGACTGATGGATGCCGAGGGTTTCCCCGGCTGGCTGGAAATAAAGCTTTCCGGATTCTCAACTTTTGTGGGTTCTTATGTCGGTTATGAAGGGAGTGCGCGTCCCATTTCGGAGGTTCACTACTCCCCGCAGGAGGGAAAATACAATTTCACCATTCCGCCCCAGTGGATGGATGTGGATGATATCTATTTTGAGTTTTCGCTCAAGGAGAACAAGCTGACCGGTTACAAAATTCTTGACGGGCACAAGCTCCAGTGGACCGGTGTCCGTGCGCCGGATTTGAAAAGGGAGAAGCCGCCGGTTTGGGGAGACCCAAAAAATCTGCTGGATGATAACATGTCACGCTGGGTTATTCCGGCAAACAACAAGTTCCGCATGGAAAACGGTGTTTTGGTCAATCCGGAAGCGGGCGGGAATCTGGTAACAAAGGAGAAGTTCAATGATTTCAAGCTCAGCATGGAGTTCAGGTATCCCGAAGGAAGCAACAGCGGTGTTTATCTTCGCGGGCGCTATGAAGTGCAGATTGAAGACAGCTACGGACTGGATATTGGCAGCATGATAACCGGTGGTGTTTACGGTTTTGTTGAGCCTTCGGTTAACGTTACCAAAAAAGCCGGCGAATGGCAGACTTTTGAAATCACGCTTGTCGGACGCCACGTAACCATTGTGCACAACGGTGTTGAAATTATCTCCAATCGTCCTATCCTGGGAATCACCGGGGGTTCGCTTGACAGCAAAGAGGGAAATCCCGGTCCGATTATGTTGCAGGGAGACCACGGTCCGGTTGAATTCAGCAAAATTATAATTACCCCTGCCGTTGATTAGCTTTCGTTAATCTCCCGGATTTTTTGAATTTGCGAATTCGTGAATGTGGTTCAGACCAATAAAATTGGTCTGGTAAAGAAATTATTATCAGTATGTCATTCATGGGTTCGCAAATTTTTCTCGAACAATCATTTGACAGAAAGAAGTATTTAGATACCGGATTCAGGAGGCATACATACTGAGCCCCATGTAATCTTCATAAAAAGTACTTGACTGCTTATCTTTCTTATTCTACCGAATGATTTTTAAAAGAGTCCTCTGGTTTGTAACAAAGTACTGATACAGCAGTGCTTATAGCAGCAAAATTGAATTGTTATAGATTGGATAACTCTTCCATTTCATCAATTGCAATCATTGAATGGGCAGACGCGCCGCCGGCTCGCATTTCGGCAGCCACCCAAATAGCTTCCATGATTTCTTCCTTTGTGGCACCTTTTTTCAGTGCCTGAGGCACATGCCCTCTGATGCAATAGGGGCACTGTGTTACATGGGCAACAGCAACTGCAATCAGCTGCTTGGTTTTTTCGTCAAGCGCTCCTGCCTGAAAGACGGTTTTGCTGAAATTTTCCCATGCTTCAGCTTGTTTGGGAGCCAGCTCGTTTCTTCTCCTTTTTTTCTCTGCGGTATAAGCCGGATATAAACTTTTTTCACTCATGTCTTTATATATTTAAATGGTTGATAAATAGTGAAATGATTCACAGTGAATAAATTTCTTAATCTTTTTCGGGCAAAATGATATTAAACAGTCGGTATGCTTCCGAAAAGCTTGTATTTATGCCGATGTTGCCTTTTCATCAATGGCTTTCAGCAACGACCTGAATGATTTGTTGAATTTTTCAATTCCTTCTGCTTCCAACTGATTGCTGATAGCGTTCATATCGAAACCATTTTTTTTCAGAAGTTTCAGATTTTCAGCCGCTTTGGTAAAATCTTCCTGAATGGTAAGTTTTGCTCTTCCGTGATCACGGAAAGCATTTATTGTATTTAGTGGCAGCGTATTGACGGTATTATGTCCAATCAGCGGCTCCACATATTTAACATCGCTGTATTCGGGATTCTTGGTGCCTGTGCTTGCCCAAAGTAATCTTTGCGGCGTTGCGCCTGCCGTTATCAGCTTTTTAAATCTTTCGCTTTTAAAAAAATCAAGATAAATTTGATAAGCTATTTTTGCACTGGCTATGGCTATTTCGCCTGTCAGACTTTTTAAATTCTGTTTAATCAATGACGGATCCAGCAGAACATCAATTCGGCTCAGAAAAAAGCTGGCAACCGAACGGATTTGGTTAATTGGCTTCCCTGCATTCACGCGCTCTTCCAAGCCACTCAGATAAGCGTCTAAAACCTCTTTGTATTGCTCAAGCCCAAACAATAAGGTAACATTCACATTGATACCTTTTGCAGTAACTCTCCTGATTGCTCCGATTCCTTCTTTTGTAGCCGGAATTTTAATCATCACATTTTGGCAATTTACTTCTTGCCAGAGTTCAATAGCTTGTTTTACGGTTTCCTCCTCATCATTTGCCAGAAAAGGTGACACTTCAATACTTACAAAACCATCATTACCGGAAGTGGCATCAAAAACAGGCTTTAAAAAGCCCGCAGCCCTCCGGATATCCTGAACGGCAAATTTGAAAAACAGGCTTTCGAAATCGGATTCTTCAGTGGCTAATGCCTTTATATCTTCATCGTAATCTGAACCGCCTAAAATTGCTTTTTCAAAAATAGAAGGATTACTGGTGATGCCGGAAAGCTTGTCGTTATCAATCAACTTTTGCAGCTTACCGCTATTCATAATCTCACGGTCAAAGAAATCTAACCAGATGCTTTGCCCCAATTCATTGAGTTTTACTAATGGATTCATTTTCCTGTAAAATTTTCATTGTATTCTATCTTAGTTTAACAAAATTTTATGAAAAATGTTGATAGTTATTTGAGAATGAGCAAGGTAAGTGTTGAGTGTGTTTAACTAAGCTCCTGACAGATGGTTGATTATGCCAAATAAAATTTTATACGGATTATGATAACAAAAAAATCCCCTTAAATTTTTGGGGATATTTTCAAAAAGATTTGACTTTATCGTGAGAAACGGTCAAAACTTCGTTTCGAGTAACAAAAACCGGCTTGTTGTGATGTATTTCAGTACTATTTCAGCAGTCCGCCCAGAATATCATCCACAAGGCTGCCGCCCGCTTTTTTCTGACCGCCTCCCAGCATACCGGAAACCACATCCAACAAACCGCCACCGGTTGATTTTTGCGCGGATGCTCCTGCTCCTAATAAGTCGCCCAGTAAATTACCCAACCCGCCGGAAGAGGTATTGGTCTGACGCTTTTGCTTTCCTACATAAGCCATTACAATGGGCGCCAGCATGGAAAGAAGGGGACCTACTTTGTCAAGGCTCAATCCCGATTTCTGAGAGATTCCCTTTGCTACAGCAGCTTTGTTTTGCCCAAATACATGGTCGAGAATACTGCTCCCGTCCTGCTGAATGGCACCTGATTGCGATTTCAGCATAGATGACAGATTGTCAAGCAGTGCGCCGTCATGTTTCGATTCGAGTGCATTGTTCAAACTTTCGGCACCTTTGGGCGATTGTGCATTTTTTGTCAGTCCTGCAAGAATTGCCGGCACGGCTAAATTTACTGCGGAAGATGCTTCCTTTTGATTCATTCCCAATTGTGAAGATACACTCTGTATCATTCCCTGTCCGATCGGACTGTTTAATAATGTTGATAAATTCATAATTTCTATAAAAAATAATTCTTTCCGCAAAATAAAAAAACAAATGGAATTTATGGAACTAATCCCATGATATTGAAAATTCCTGTTAAAAAACTGCACTCATTTTCAGGTTCCGACTGAAAAAAGAGTTGATTCAGGTAAATATCTGACAGATATTTACACTAATAGTCAATAATGCTGTCGATTTTAAGCTAACAGTGATTGCCTGATGGTCTTTTGCCCGGAATGTTCTGTTGTTTATTCCTTGTCTTTCTTTTCTTTGACCGAACATGAATTTATCCCGAAAAGTGTATATATCGGACAAAAACTGATCATACTGGTTAACAGGAATATAATTGCGAGGACCAACAATACTATTCCCAATGTTCCTTTTATTATTCCTGTAAAATAGAGAATTCCGATGATTACAGCGAGTATTACCCTGATAATCCTGTCTGTGGACCCCATATTCTTTTTCATCTCTAAAAATTTTATCTGTTTTTGCATTATTGCCGTATAAAAGTAAGCAATGTTTGGCTCACTTGCAATGTAATTTTTACTGGATGGTAAAAATTGTTGATTATCCGGTAATTTATAAAGTTTTTTTGTTTCAGGCTTTTCTCTTCCCTACCAGAGGTAGGCAAGCTTTGGGAGAGTTTGAGGGAGATTTTCTTAGTATTTATTTCTGATACTTATTGTCTTGTGTCTTTTTAATACACATGACAACAAACAGTTTTTTTTACATAGAACTCAGGAAAAAACAGTGAGTACAATTTTTCGTGCTCCGCCGAAATCACGGAATTCACAGAAGTAGATACCCTGCCATGTCCCTAAATTCAGGCGGTGATTGGTAACGGGAATGGTTATTTCCGAACCAATGACCGACGATTTCAGATGCGCCGGCATATCGTCAGACCCTTCGTAGGTATGCGTGTAAACCGGATCGTTTTCCGGAATCATTTTGTTGATGAACGACTCAAAATCGGTGCGCACCGATGGATCTGCATTTTCGTTGATGGTTATTCCTGCCGATGTGTGCTTAACCAGAATGTGCACCAGCCCTTTTTCGGGCAGTTTCGGCAGTTGGTTTTCAATGACTGATGTGATGAGATGATAGCCCCGTTTCATCCGGGGCAAAGTGAATTCAATCTGTTGTATCATGTTAATTTCCAAATCGTTTTCCCCACCATTGCTGCAATCGCTCCAGAATTTTCATCTCAGCCGGATTTTTTTGCGGATGGTAAATCCGTTCGTCTTTTATCTCTTTGGGAAGAAAATCCTGTTCGGCAAAATTGCCTTCAAAAGCGTGGGCGTATTTATAATTTTTTCCGTAGCCAATCTCCTTCATCAGCTTGGTGGGGGCGTTGCGAATATGCAGCGGAACGGAGAGATTTCCTGTTTTTCTGACTAATGCCTGTGCCGTGTCAATTGCCATGTAGGCTGAATTGCTCTTGGGGGAAGTGGCTAAATAGATGGTACACTCTGCAAGAATTATCCGCGATTCGGGATAGCCGATCTGGTGTACCGCATCAAATGTGCTTTGCGCCAGCAGCAGCGCATTCGGGTTTGCCAGACCAATATCTTCGGTAGCTGAAATCAGCAGCCGGCGGGCAATAAACTTCACATCTTCACCGCCCTCAATCATGCGCGCCAGCCAGTAAATCGCCGCATCGGGGTCGCTACCGCGAATACTTTTTATAAATGCCGAAATAATATCGTAGTGCATTTCTCCCTGCTTGTCATATCTCGTCAGGTTTTTTTGCAGACAGGAAGTAACTTTTTTATCCGTGATTTCAACAATTTTACCGGCTTCGGAAAGAATAGCCAACTCCAGCGCATTGAGCAGCTTTCGTGCATCACCGCCCGAAAAATGAAACAGAGCATTATATTCCCGGACAGTTATTTGTTTCTGTCTCAGTACTGTATCTTTTTGAATAGCAGAATCCACAATTTCCTGAAGTTCATCTTTGCTCAGCGGTTCCAGAATATAAACCTGACAACGGGAGAGTAGGGGAGAGATCACTTCAAACGAAGGATTTTCGGTGGTCGCGCCAATGAGCGTGATGGTTCCGTCTTCCACCGCTCCCAACAGCGAATCCTGCTGCGATTTGCTGAACCGGTGTATTTCGTCGATGAACAGAATCGGGTTCGGGCGGCTGAAAAACTGCTGCTTTTTTGCTTTTTCAATCACTTCGCGAACATCTTTCACCCCGGAGCTTACGGCGCTCAGCGTATAAAATGGACGCTCAAGCGTGTTGGCAATAATACGGGCAAGCGTGGTTTTTCCCACTCCCGGCGGTCCCCACAAAATGAGCGATGAGAGATTGCCCGACTCAATCATTTTGCGCAAAACAGCATCTTCTCCAACAAGGTGCTTCTGCCCGGTGTAATCGTGCAGATTCACCGGGCGCATACGCTCTGCCAATGGTCGGTTTACGGACATTTCTTTTCTTTTTTTTTGATTATTATCCGATTTTGATGTGGCATCAAAGGTAGGATTATTTTTTTTGATGATTCTCATTTGTTCAGTTCAGAAAGAAATCTGCGAATGCCATTTGTTCAATTTCCGCTATCTTTGGCAAAATTTATTTCGATGATTCGTTTTCTTGAAAATTATCCCCTGAAACCATATAACACCTTTGGCGTGGAAGCCCGCGCCCGCTATTTTTTTGAATTTACCGAAGCCGAAGATTTGGAGCATTTTGCTCAGGATACTCTTTTTCAAAAAGAGTTGCCGCTTTTTATTTTGGGTGATGGGAGTAATGTGTTGTTTATCAGTGATTTCTATGGAATGATACTCTGTCCCAAAATTCCCGGGATTGTGAAAATAGACGAAAACCGGCAGCATGTGTTTATTGAAGTTGGAGCCGGCGAAAATTGGGATGATTTTGTGGAGTATTGCGTGAATAACGGATGGGGCGGAATTGAGAATTTATCGCTGATTCCGGGAACGGTCGGAGCTGCACCTGTGCAAAACATCGGAGCATACGGGCAGGAAGCCTGCAATGCCGTTGAGCGGGTGAAAGGTTTCGATTTATTGGAGAAAAAGCGAATGGAATTTTCTGCCGATGTTTGTGATTTCGGCTATCGCGACAGCATTTTTAAGCGGGAACTGAAAAACAGATTCGTAATCACTTCCGTGGTTTTCAAATTGGATAAATTTCCTGAATTCAATCTCAGTTACGGTCATTTGGAAGCAAAGGTAAAATCATTTGGTGAGCCGGGTTTGCAAAATGTCAGGAGAGCCGTAATCGATATAAGAAGTTCTAAGTTGCCTGATGTCAGGGGGCTAGCTAATGGCGGCAGCTTCTTTAAAAATCCGGTTGTGAATCAGGATTTTGCAGAAAAACTGCGCATCAAATTCCCGGATGTGCCGGTTTATGTTTTGCCCAACGGCAAAGCCAAACTTTCCGCTGCATGGTTTATTGACCAAACCGGCTGGAAAGGCAGTCGCGAAGGCGATGCCGGAGTTTATGAAAAACAGGCGCTGGTGTTAGTAAACTACGGCAGCGCAACCGGGAAGGAAATTTTTGAGTTTTCGGAGAAAATAAAGAGGTCGGTGTTTGAGAAATTCGGCGTTTTGTTAGAGCGGGAGGTGAATTGTATCTAAGTATTGCCGGAAACGATACTTCTGATTGCCTAAAAAAACTTCATGTCAAATTCAAAGGTTATTCAATATCCTATACAATTCAGTGAATTATGCACAATACTTCGTTAAAAAATTAAGCGGCAATAGTGCCATAATATATAAGTTCATT